>NZ_RIBZ01000269.1:0-25493 GCF_003721215.1 Streptomyces botrytidirepellens | reverse complement strand
CGTCGCGCGCTGTAGTCCCATTTCGCCGCGATGAACCTGCGATGCCACGCCAGCAGGGTGCCGGGCGTGATCGGGAAGACCCCACGCCACCGGCAGCGGGGTATCAGCCCGGACAGCGCAGCCAGCCAGAATCGATCAAAGGGCTCATACCGGACTCGGCCGTGGATCTGACGCCTCAACACCGCGTTCTCGTGCCGCAACACGAGCAACTCCGCGTCCTTCGTGGCCTGGCTGCGCAGCAGTACCCGGGGGATGGACAGTAGCTTGCGCACGACCTTGTACACCAGTGAGACGGTCACGCGGACATGCTCTCAGCCGAGGCCGAATACCTGACGTCACCTGCAGCGACGACTTTCCGAGCCCCACAACACGGCCGGGGTCCTCGGGCCCCGCTGCCTGGCATCGCTTCCGGTCACTCGCGCCCACACGGCGCAGCCGCAGATCGCCGGCCCCGTACCCCCGACGGGGCACCCGGCCCGGAAGCTGCGGTGCTCATTGGTCACGACTCGATACGCGCCCGGGCCCAGCCAGCGCATGGCCGTGCCCTCTGCGACTTGCCCGAGGCGGGAGCCACGCCTGATGGCCCGCATGGTTTCCGGCGCCGGGCAGGGATGATGCGGGCATCCGCAGGTCGATCAGATGGTGGTCAGACCTTGGAGTTTCTGCCGCAGTGATTCCTGGGAGTGCCGATCCATGATCTCGTAGGCCTGCTCGATGTCGAGGCGTCTCATGGCTGCCACGAGGTCCCGATGGTCCTTGATCTCGGCTTCCTCCGTGAGCCTGTTGCGGAGGCTGGGCACGAGGTAGTGCATTCGGCGGACCTCGTCACCCAGGTTGACCATCATGCGTTCGGCGCGCCGGTTTCCGGAGAGTGTGGCGATGTCGACGTGGAAGGCCGTCGCCGCGTTCAATGCGGCCTCCGTGTCAGTCGCCGCCTCTTGGTCGTCGATGTGACGCTCCAGGGCATCGAGCTGCTCGGGAGTGCTGCGCTTGGCGGCCTCGACCACCAGCGTCGGCTCGATCATCTGTCGTAGGGCGAAGACCTCACGCACGTCCTCGAACCGAAGAGGACGCACCAGGTAGCCCTTACGGGGCAGGACCATGATCCAGCCCTCGTGGGCGAGAAGCCGCAGTGCCTCCCGGATGGGCGTCTTGGAGACCCCGTACTCCTCGGCGAGCTCCTGCTCGATGAGCAGGCTCTCCGGACGTCGGCGGGCCTTGAGGATGTCCTCCTTGAGGAGCGCATGCGTACGCTCGGTCAGCGACAGGCGCATGTCGCGCGCCGCACCCATCGAAACCCCTTTGTCTCTGCTGCTCACTGGTGTGTCTCGCCTCCCACCCGACGAGCCGACAGCTCCTGCCGAGCTGAAAAATATCACGTCCTTGACAGCGATCCAGCTCAGCAGCATACTCAGCGAACATTCAGAGAGTATCTCAGATATATCAGGCTCTTCAGCTGGCCTTTCGGGTGAGAAGCAGTGGTCGTGCACCGCGCTACTCCGCAGCCGGCGAGTCAAGCGCATCACTCTGCGGAAGGGACGCCGCACGATGGCATATCCGACATCCGACCTGTCTCGTTCCGGGCCGCTCCAGATCGCCGCGAGGCTCGATCGACTCCCGGTCTCCCGGTGGCACTGGAAGCTCGTTCTGCTGGTGGGCCTGGCGGCCTTCTTCGATTCCTACGAGATCTACATGAGCGGTGTCCTCGGCAGTGTGCTGGCGGAGCCGTGGCACCTGACCTCGTTCACCAAGCCCCTGCTCGTGGGGGCGCCGTTCTTCGGGATGGTCTTCGGTGCGATCTTCCTGGGGATGGCCAGCGACCGCTTCGGGCGGCGCCAGATGTTCACCTACAACCTCGCCGCGTACTCGCTGCTCGCGCTCGCATCGGCCTTCGCGGTCGACGTCGGGATGCTCGTGGCTCTGCGTGTCGTCTCCGGTGTGTTCCTCGCCGCGGAGCTCATCCTCCTCGACACGTACCTGAGCGAGTTCCTGCCGAGAAAGGCCCGCGGTCGCCTGATCGCGGTCGCCTACGCGATCGGCTTCCTCGCCGCCCCGGTCGTCGCGGGCTCCGGCGGACTGCTGATCGTCAAGGTCCATTTCCTGATGGACGGCTGGCGCTGGATGCTGGTGGGCGGTGGCATGGGAGGGCTGCTGGTGTTCTGGCTGCGCCGCAACCTCCCCGAGTCCCCCCGGTGGCTCGCCGAGCGCAACCGCCCACAGGAAGCGGAGGCGATCGTCTCCGAGGTGGAGCGGACGGTGGAGTCGCAGACCGGCCGCAGGCTGCCCGAAGTCCAGGGCGTCGTCTATCGGCCGGTGGCGAAGATCCCGTTCAGCGCGATGTTCCGACCGCCGTACCGGAGGCGGACCGCGATGATGTGGATCTTCCAGATCACCCAGACCGTGGGCCAGTACGGCTTCGCGTCGCTGGCGACCCTGATCCTGGTGAGCAAGGGATACGACATTCCGTCCTCGCTGCTCTACACGGCGCTGTCGTTCGTCGGCTCGCCGGTCGGTGCCCTGCTCGCGGTGCCGTTGGCCGAGCGCGTGGAGAGAAAGTTCCTGGTGATCGGTGGGCTTGTACTCATCGGTGTGGCCGGCATCGTCTTCGGCAACTCGACCAGCTCCGTGGTCATCGTCGTCGCCGGCGTGACGATCACCGTCTGCAACAGCGTCGTCTCGAGCGCCTGGCACGTCTACCAGGCCGAACTGTTCCCCACGCAGGTGCGCAGCACCGCCGGCGGGGTGGCGTACTCGTTCTCGCGGCTCACGGCGGGACTGCTTCCATTCGGTGCGCTGGCCATCCTTGACCACTTCGGGCCCGTCGAGGTCTTCGCGGCGGCCGCCGTGATCATCACGATCACGTGCCTCGATCTGGCGATTCTGGGTCCGCGGACGAACGGCCTGAGCTTGGAGGACGTGACGGGGAGCGGAGAGGGGACGTCGGCCGATCCCGTACCGCAGCCCGCGGCCGAGGTGGCCCGCGCCGGAATCGATGTGGCTCCCGACCGGTCCTGACACGGTCGTGGCATCCGGGCTCACATGACAGGTCGGGGCTCACATGAAAGGACAGACGGCAGATGGCCCAAACGGCGGCCGACAAGATCTGGAACACGCACATCGTCCGGTCGGACGATGACGGACAGGATCTCGTCTACATCGATCTCCACCTCCTGCACGAGGCCAACACGCCCCAGGCTTTCGACGGTCTGCGAGAGCAGAACCGCAGGATCCGCCGGCCTGAACTCACCCTCGGCACCGAAGACCACGTCACACCCACGGTCGGCGGCACGGATATCTCCGGCGGTGTCGCCGAGCGGTACCTGACCCATATGCGACGCAACTGCCATGACTTCGGCATCGAGTTGTTCAGTCTCGGTCACGAATCCCGGGGCATCGCGCATGTGATCGGACCGGAACTGGGACTTTCCCAGCCGGGGACGACGATCGTCTGCTGCGACTCGCACACCACGACGCACGGGGCCATGGGCGCGCTGGCCTTCGGCATCGGGACGAGTCAGGTGGAGCACGTACTTGCGACGCAGACGCTGCCGATGCGGCGGATGAAGAACATGCGGGTCACCGTCGACGGTGTCCTGCCGCCCGGCGTGAGCGCCAAGGACCTCGTACTGGCCATGATCCGCAGGATCGGCACAGCCGGAGGCCAGGGGCACGTCATCGAGTACCAGGGACAGGCCATCCGGTCGATGTCCATGGAAGCCCGGATGACCCTGTGCAACATGAGCATCGAGGCCGGAGCACGGGCCGGGCTCGTGACAGCGGACGACGTGACCTTCGAGTACCTCCGCGGCCGGCCGCACGTTCCCCAGGGGGCCGCCTTCGACGAGGAGGTGGAGTACTGGAAGACGTTCGTCAGCGACGAGGACGCGGTCTTCGACAAGGAGGTCCGTCTCGATGCCTCCACGCTCTCGCCGCACGTGACCTGGGGTACGAACCCGTCCCAGACCGTTGGGTTGGCCGAGGTCGTTCCCTCGCCGTCGGAGTTCGCCGATCCGGTCGAGCGGCTCGCCGCGGAGCGGGCGGTCGCCTACATGGACCTGGAGCCCGGGACACCGATGAAGACGGTGCCGATCGACGCGGTGTTCATCGGGTCGTGCACCAACGGCCGGATCGAGGACCTGAGGAAGGTCGCCGAGGTCTGGAAGGGCCGGCGGGTCGCTCCGGACGTTCAGGTCTATCTGGTCCCCGGCTCGGAAGGCGTGCGTCGCCAGGCGGTCAAGGAGGGGCTCGACCGCACGTTCGAGGCGGCGGGTGTCCAGCTGCGCAGCCCGGGCTGCTCGATGTGCGTGTCCGTCAACGGTGAACGCCTCGCCGCCGGGCAACGCACGGCATCGACGAACAACCGGAACTTCGAGGGACGTCAGGGGCCAGGTGTGCGCACGCACGTCGTCTCACCCTCCGTGGCGGCGGCCAGCGCCGTACTGGGCCGCCTCGCCGAACCGAACGACTTGGAGGACCGGACATGAAGCCGCTGCGCACCCATGTCGGCACGGCTGTGCCTCTGCGCAGGTCCAACGTCGACACCGACCAGATCTACCCCGCCCAACTCGCGCTCACCGGCAGCCTGACGAGGACCGGACACGCCGCGGCCCTCATGGGCGAGTGGCGCAAGGAGCCGGACTTCGTGCTCAACAGGCCCGAGTACGAGGGTGCCTCGATCCTCGTCGCCGGTCCGGACTTCGGGACCGGCTCATCCCGTGAGTGGGCCGTATGGGCCCTGGTCGACTACGGCTTCCGCGTCATCCTGTCCCCACGCTTTGGCGACATCTTCCGCGGTAACGCCGTCAACAACGGGCTGGTCGCAGCCACGCTGCCCGAGCCCGCGATCGAGGCGCTGTGGGAGCAGGTCGAGGCCGAGCCTCAGGTCCCCCTGACCGTCGACCTCGAAGGCCGGACCGTCTCCGTCAACGACCACCGATTCGCGTTCGCGTACCCGGACGACTTCCGATGGCGTGTCATGAACGGCGTCGACGAGATCGAGCTGACACTGCAGCACAGCGACGACATCACCGCGTACGAAGCCCGCCGCCGCTCTTCGCTGCCGAAGGCCCGCGGACCGGAAGCCGTGGCATGACCGCCGTTCCCGACACCGTTCGCCGCAGACTGACCGGGCGAGTGCCCGACGACCGGATCAGGACGGTGGACGTGCCGCGACACGACACCGCCGAAGTCGCGAAGCTCCTGGCCCTCCCGGACCTGGCCTCGGCCGTGGCCGACGCCCTCGACGAGCTCGGCGTCGGTGCCGTGCTGACCACCGACGCGTTGGCGCCGCTGGCGCCGGACATGCGGGTCTGCGGTCCCGCCGTCACCCTGCGGTACATCCGGGCGAACGCCGATCCCGAGGTCGTCCGCTCCGCCGGGAGCCGACTGGTCGTCGGCGACCGTGACCTCTACGGAGTGGCCCGTCCCGGCGATGTGGCGGTCGTCGACTGCGGCGGCAACCGTGACTGGGCACTGCTGGGCGGGCTCTCGGCCCAGTGGGCGCTGAAGGCCGGTCTGACCGGCTGTCTCGTCGACGGAGCCGTCCGCGACACTGCGACGATCGTCGGCACCGGTCTTCCGGTCTGGAGCGCGAACCGGTCCCCACGGGCGGCCCGCCACCGCGTGGACACCGTGGCGATCAACGACGTGGTGAGCGTGGCCGGTGTGTCCGTCCGGCCGGGCGACTACATCGTCGCGGACGCCGACGGAGTGTGCGTGGTGCCGTTCGAGCACCTGCCGGCCGTCGCCGATGCCTGCGTCACCGCTCAGGCCGCGGAGGACGCTCTCGTCGCCGCCATCCGCTCCAGCGCGGGCCTCGAAGAACTCGTCCGGCGCACCAGCACCCGGCACACCCCCGAATGATCCCGCCCCCCAGCCTCGAAGGTGATCCCGCATGAACGTCTCCCTGGACGACCGGTACCGGCTCGACGAAGGAGCCATCTACCTCTCGGGCATCCAGGCACTGGTTCGGACGGTCCGTGACCGTGCGAGGCTCGATCGACGCGACGGCCGGTCCACCGCGTCGTTCATCTCCGGATACGAGGGTTCGCCGCTGGCCGGATTCGACCTCGAACTGGCCCGGCGCAAGGAGATGCTGGACGAGTTCGCCGTGGTGCACCGGCCCGGCGTCAACGAGGAACTCGCCGCCACGTCGGTGATGGGCTCGCAACTGGCGTCGCGGGTAGGCACGTTGACGCACGACGGGGTGACCGGCTACTGGTACGGCAAGTCACCCGGCCTCGACCGCGCCTCCGACGCGATCCGCCATGCCAACCTGATCGGCACCGATCCCCGCGGCGGCGCCGTGGCGATCGTCGGTGACGACCCCGCGGGCAAATCCTCGTCGCTGGCCTGCTCCTCAGAAATGGCGTTGGCCGACCTCACGATCCCGACCCTGTACCCCGCAGACGCCCAGGAAGTGCTGGACTTCGGCCTCCACGCGCCGTATCTGTCCCGCTTCACCGGCCTGTGGTCGGGACTGAAGATCGTGACCGCGGTGGCCGACGGCTCGTGCACCGCGACCGTCCACCCCGAGCGCGTCCTGCCCACGTACGGTGACCTGCCCGAAAGCACCTTTCACCCCGACGCCAAGCTGGTCGGCGGGAACCTGGTGCGGTTGGAGCGGAGCATGTTCTCCGAACGCCTGCCAAGGGCATTCGAGTACGCCCGGCTCAACCGGCTCGACCGCGTCGTCACCCGGTCGCCCGGGGACCGCATCGGGATCGTGGCCGCCGGCAAGACCTACCTCGACGTCCGTGAGGCGCTGAACGCACTGGGGCTCGACGACGCCGCACTGACCCGATACGGCATCCGCCTGCTGAAGATCGGCATGATCTGGCCTGTCGACCCCCAGGTGATCAGAGAGTTCAGCGAGGGACTCGACGAGGTGATCGTCGTCGAGGAGAAGCGCCCCTTCCTGGAGAACGCGATCAAGGAGATCCTGTACGGCGTCCCGCGGGCACCGCTCGTGATCGGCAAGGCAGACCCCGACGGGCGGGAGCTGGTCAGCCCGGTAGGGGAGCTCGACGCCGATCAGGTCGCCGGCGCCCTCGGCCGACGTCTGGGCGAGGTGCACGGAATCGAGTCGGCGCGGGCCTGGAAGCGCCGGCCGGTCACCAACCGGACCGCACTGCCCCTCCTGACCCGGACGCCGTACTTCTGCTCCGGCTGCCCGCACAACTCCTCCACCAAGGTTCCCGAGGACACGCTCGTCGGCGCGGGCATTGGTTGCCACGGCATGGTGCTGGTCATGGACGAGAAGCAGGCTGGTGACGTCACAGGCCTGACCCAGATGGGCGGCGAAGGGGCGCAGTGGCTGGGCATGGCGCCCTTCCTGGCCGAGAACCACTTCATCCAGAACCTCGGCGACGGCACGTTCACCCACTCCGGGAGCCTCGCGATCCGGGCCGCGGTCGCCTCCGGGGAGAACATCACCTTCAAGCTGCTCTACAACTCCACCGTCGCGATGACCGGTGGGCAGGACCCGGCCGGAGCCCTGGCCCTGGACCAGGTGGCACGGTTGCTGCTCGCCGAGGGCGTGTCCAAGGTAGTCATCACGACCGAGGACAAGGATCGCGTGCCGCGGCGACGCCTGCCCGCCGGAGTGGCGGTCCACGAACGCGGTGACATCGTCGCCCTTCAGCGGGAACTCGCGAAGGTGCCCGGCGTGACGGTGCTCGTGCACGATCAGGAGTGCGCCGCCGAGAAGCGCCGCAAGCGCAAGCGCGGCCTCGTCCCGACACCGTCCACCCGGGTCGTGATCAACGAGCGCGTCTGCGAAGGCTGCGGTGACTGCGGCGAGAAGTCCAACTGCATGTCCGTGCACCCGGTCGAGACCGAGTTCGGCCGCAAGACCCGCATCCACCAGTCGTCGTGCAACCTCGACTACTCCTGTCTCGCGGGGGACTGCCCCTCGTTCGTGACGGTGACGCCGGGCACGGTCAAGGCAGAGCGGAGGGCCCTCGCCGACCTGGAGCCGGACGCGATCCCCGCGGCCGCCGTCCAGGTCGACCCCGACGACTTCACGATGCGCGTCACCGGGATCGGCGGGACGGGGGTGGTGACCGTCGCGCAGATCGTCGCCACCGCCGCGTTCATCGACGGTCGCGCCGTCCGCAGCCTCGACCAGACCGGCCTGGCCCAGAAAGGCGGCGCCGTGGTGTCCGACCTCAAGCTCACCGTCACGCCCTCAGAAGCCTCCTCCAAGCTCCGCGCCGGCTCCTGCGACCTGTACCTGATCTGCGACACGCTCGTCGGGACCGACCCGGTCAACCTCAAAGCGGCGTCGGCCGACAAGACGGTGGCCGTGCTGTCGACTGCTCAGATCCCCACCGGGCACATGGTCGTCGACACCTCGATCCGCTTCGCCGAGCAGAGCGCCATCCGCAGCGCCGTCGACCGCACGGTGGCTCGCACCGTGTACCTCGACGCCGACCGCCTGGCCCAGAAACTCTTCGGAAGCGAGCAGTACGCCAACATGATCCTGGTCGGCGCGGCGTTCCAGGTCGGCCGGCTCCCCGTCACCGCGGAGGCGCTTGAGCACGCCATCACGCTCAGCGGTGCCTCGGCGGCCACCAACATCCAGGCATTCCGCCGGGGGCGCCAGGCCGTGGCAGAACCGGAAACCCTCCAAGCCGTCCTCGCGCCGGACAACACACCGCCCGCAGTCATACCGACTCCCTCCAGTGAGGTGGCACGCCTGGTGGCCATGGTGCGGGCGACGGACAGCTCACGGCTCGCCGATCTCGTCGCGCGTCGCACCGCTGAACTCGTCGCCTACCAGGATCTGGCGTACGCGCGGGAGTACGTCACCTTCGTGGAGAAGGTGCGCACTGCCGAAGAGGCTACCGTCCCGGGATCCACCGAACTGGCCGAGGCGGTGGCGGCCCACCTGTACAAGCTGATGGCCTACAAGGACGAATACGAGGTCGCCCGGCTCATCCTCGACGAGACGTTCGACGCCTCCGTCCGGCACGAGTTCGGCCCCGACACGTCGTATCAGGTCAAACTGCACCCGCCGTTGCTGCGCGCGATGGGGCTCAAGCGGAAAATCTCGTTCGGCGCAAAGGCCCGTCCGATGTTCCGCCTGCTGTACGCCGCGCGGCGCCTCCGCGGCTCTCGGCTGGACGTCTTCGGCTATCACCCGGTGCGCCGCATGGAGCGCGAACTCATCGTGGGGTACCGGCGAGAGGTCGAGGAACTGCTGCCCCGGCTCAGTCCGCTCACCCTGGCGTCCGCCGCCAAAATCGCCTCGCTCCCCGACATGGTCAGGGGCTACGAGCAGATCAAGGTGCAGAACGTACACCGCTACCGGGAGGAACTCACTCGGCTGCGCCACGAGTTCGGGGAGAGCCACCGACTCGACACGCTCGACACGACGGCGAGCGGCTCGCCGGACCGGTGAACCAAGGGCCATTGCTCACCAGGTCGTGGCGGCTGAGCGGACCACGGACCACGTGTCGCCGTCGCGGGCGTAGTCCATGGTCATCTGCAGCCGCCAGTTCGCGCGGGTGCCGTACACCGTCGCATCGGTGATGAAGCGGCCGGGTTCCGTGTCCTCCGGGTGGGTGCCCACGTCCACGCGCAGGACGCTCACGACGTCCAGCATCTTGGCTTCCAGGTCGGCGAAACGGTCACGGGCCGCGGGGGACCAGCCGGGACAGGTTGCGCCCCCGGGGTGGGAGCCGGGACCAGTCGCCGAAGATGGTGGTGGCGAGCCTGTTCCCCCTGGGATGGTCGTGTTCTGGGGCCACCGCTCCGTGAGTTCCCGCCGTAGTGCCCCTGACCTGGGGTGTACCAATGTGCCAACCAAATTGCTTGCGCCGTCTTGGATGCCGCTGACTGTTGTTGGCATCGCCGCAGGTCAGGAACGTACAGCGGTGCCAACTAAAAAGCCTGGTCACACCCGCTGTGACGAGGATTTTCAGTTGGCAGGGCTGATCACTACGTCTGCCGCCCGATGTCCCTGCTCGTCACCGCGAGGCAGGTGAGCGCGACGGCCAGTCCGGCCAGCGCGAGGCGTCGGCGCGCCCGTGTCAGAGGTGCCGCGTCAGGCGTGGTCCGGGGACGCATGTGCTCCCCGTTTCTGTGTCGAAGTGCTATCGGGGAGCCGTAATCAGGGCCTCCCGCTCGGGACTCGGGACAACCTTGGCGGCGGAAGCCGAGTGCCCTTCGCGCTGAGCGCCAGGGGGTTTCCCGGGTCTTTCTCGGATCGCCGGACGTAACCACTTGCCATCGACCGACGACCCCCATATGGTCGTATGAACGTAAGATATACGATCGTAATTCAAACCCAAGGGAGTTCGTGATGGCGAGAACTCGGCCGGTGGCGCTCGTGACAGGTGCCTCATCGGGGATCGGCAAGGAGACAGCCCGCGCCTTCGTCGCGGCGGGTTTCGAGGTGATCGGAACCGGCCGCAAGACCTCCGGACTCACCCCGCCCGCCGGTGTGACGTACCTCGATCTCGACGTGGCCAGTGACGACTCGGCCACCGCCGCGGTCGGAGAGGTGATCGACCGGTTCGGACGCATCGATGTCCTGGTCAACAACGCAGGCATCGGCTCGGCGGGCGCCGTCGAGGAGAACTCCGTCACCCAGGCCCAGAGCGTCCTGAACATCAACGTTCTCGGTGTCATCCGTATGACGAAGGCCGTCCTGCCGCACATGCGCGCCCAGGGCGGCGGACGCGTCATCAACATCTCGTCCGTCCTCGGGGTCGCCCCCCAGCCCTTCATGGCCCTCTACGTCGCGTCGAAGCACGCCATCGAGGGCTACTCCGAGTCGCTGGACCACGAGGTCCGCGAGCACGGCGTCCGGGTCCTCCTCGTCCAGCCCGCCTATACCAAGACCAGCTTCGACACCAACGCCGCGCAGCCCGACACCCCGCTGCCTCTGTACGCGGAGCGACGGCGCGTCTTCGACGAGGTGATGGGGGATGCGATGAAGGGCGGCGACGACCCCGCCGTCGTCGCCAAAGTGATCGTCACTGCGGCCACCGACAAGAAGCCGAAGCTGCGCTACACCGCCGGCCCGCTGGCCTCACGCGTCACCACGGCGCGCCGCCTCGTCCCCGCCGGAGCGTTCGACAAGCAGATCCGCAAGAACAACCGCATGCCCACGTGACATCCCGGTCCGGCTTCAAGGAATCGCGCTGGCGGTCACCGCGACGGCGGCCGTCCTGGTGTCGGCGCCGTCCGCGTCCGCGGGGACGGGACCCTCGTATCGCGGATCCGTTGTCGCCGACGTACGGACCGCGGCGAAGTTCGACTTCGCCGCCGGCGAGATCCCCGAGAACATCACCGTCAACTCCGACGGCTCAATGACTTCCACGGTGGAAGGTAACCGGGCCCGTCCGGCCGGTCATCGCGTACGCGCTCATCACCGAAGGCACCCAGCCCAACGCCGACGGCCAGGGCTACCTGCTCACCCCCGGCATCTACTCCGAGGAGCACATCGCCGGGTGGCGCAAGGTCACGGACGCCGTGCACGGCGTCGACGGACGCATCGTCATCCAGCTCATGCACGCCGGACGGATGTCCCACCCCGACAACACCCCCCACCACCGGCAGCCGGTCGCCCCCTCCCCGGGCCGGCCGGCGGGCACCATGTTCACCCCGTCCGGCCCTCAGGAGATGCCGGTACCGCGCGGGCTGGCCACCGAGGAGGTCGCCGCCACGGTCGAGGACTTCCGGCGCGCCGCGGCGGCCGCCATCGAGGCCGGCGCCGACGGCGTCGAGATCCACGGCGCCAACGGCTACCTCGTACACCAATTCCTCGCCACCAACACCAACCAGCGCACCGACCGCTACGGCGGCTCCCTCGACAACCGCATCCGCTTCGCCGTCGAGATCGCCACCGCCGTGGCCGACGAGATCGGCGCCGGCCGCACCGGCCTCCGGATCTCTCCCGGCAACCCGTTCAACGACATCGCGGAGAGCGACACCCACGAGTTGTACCCGGCACTCGTGCGCGCCCTCGCCCCGCTCGACCTCGCCTACCTGCACATCGGCCACGGCGGCGACGACGAACTCCTGCACACCCTCCGCAAGCTGTGGCCGAACACCTTGGTTCTCAATCGGGCCGGCACCGACATCGCCACCCGCGCCAAGGACATCGAAGACGGCCTGGCCGACATCGTCACCGTCGGTGTGATGGCACTCGCCAACCCCGACCTGGTCGAGCGCGTACGCACCGGCGCGCCGCTGAACACCCCCGACCCCGCCACCTTCTACGGCGGCGGCGAGGCCGGCTACACCGACTACCCCACCTACACCGCCTGACAATCCCCGGCGATACCGGTCCTTGCGGGCCGGTATGCCCAGATGGCCCCATGGAGGTGCCACGTGTCTGATCACGCTGTTGTTGAACTGAGCCCGGAAGCGACCGAGTTCGCGGACTTTATGGCCGGACTGGTGATTCCCGAGTCCGATTTGGATGCGATACGCACCCGGTCGGAGAGCGTCCATCTCACGGCCCGGGAGCCGGAAGGCGTCACCTATCGGGAGGTGGACGCGGGTGGCGTTCTGGGAATCTGGTGCGAACCGGTCGACGCCAACACCGACTACGTCCTCCTGCACGGTCACGCCGGGGGCTCCGTTCTGTCGTCAGCATTCGTCGACCGAAAGCTCGCCGGCCATATCGCCAAGGCCGCAGGGGCCCCCGTACTGGTCCTGGACTTCCGGCGAGCACCGGAACACAAGTACCCGGCTCAGGTGGACGACGCGGAGGTGGCCTTCAACTGGCTGCGGTCCGAAGGGTATGAGCCGGGAAACATCATCACGATCGGCCACTCGATCGGCGGGTTCATCGCTGTCGCCCTGGCGCTTCGCCTCCGCGACAAGAAGCAGCCGCTGCCTGGCGCCATCGTGTCGATTTCCCCCTGGTGCGACCTCGAGATCGCCAACGAGACCATGGCGACCAAGGCCGAGACGGACAAGATACTCAGCAAGGAGCTGCTGGAGTTCTTCCGGGAGTCCTGGGTCGGCGGCACGGGCATCGAGTTCACGGACACCAGGATCAATCTGAACCGGGCGGACCTGAGCGGTCTGCCCCCGACCCTCGTCTCCTGGGGAACCTACGAGGTCCTGGCCGGCGAGGACGAGGAGTTCGCCGCCCGCGTCAAGGACGCCGGAATCGACACGGCGACCGTGGTGGTCCCGGGAGGCCAGCACTCGTACGTCTACGGTGCCGGCCGGGTTCCGGAGGCCGACGCCGCCATCGCACAGATCGGCGCGTGGGTCCGGGAGAAGACGAAGATCTGACCGAGCGGTACGGGCGCGGCACTTGCAAGATCCGCGTGCCTGCCGGATCGGGACGGTGGACGGACGCCGACCTGGCCTGCGGTGGCGCGCGGGTCCGCGACGCACGCGACCTCGTCCCGGTCCCGCAGGCGACGGTCGGGGCCGCCGACGAGATCGTCACTGCGTTCAAGAAGGCACAGGTCTGACGCTCCCCCGTAGAACTGCTCATCGGTGCGGCCAGTGTGCCGGCGACGTCGGGGACGGCGAAGGCGCTGAACCCTGCGACCGGAGCGCCCATCGACTTCGGTTCGGCGGCGCGCCTGAATCGATCGTGCGCTGAGGGGCACGGTGGCGGAGCAGACGGCACTCAGCTGATGTCTCACCGCTGTCAGGCCCGCGACCGCGAGGTCGGTGGCTCACGACCGGAGGCGGGCGCCTGTTCCCAGCCGGGCAGTGACTTCACGGGGAGTGAGGGTCGAGTGCTCCGCGGAGCACTCGACGACGACGCGGACCGGGGCGTCGCACTCGGTGTGGCGGACGTCCAGTACAGGACCTTCGGAGCCGAGGGTGTATGCCTCGCCCCACTGGCTCAGCGCCATCAGAACGGGCCATAGGTCCCAGCCCTTGCGGGTCAGGCGGTATTCGTTGCGGGAGCGACTGCCGGGCTCCTGGTAGGGGACGGTCTTCAGGATGCCGGACGAGGTCAGCTTGCGGAGGCGGTTGCTGAGGACGGCCTCCGACAAGCCGATGTGGCGGTGGAAGTCGTCGAAGCGGCGGACACCGTTGACGGCGTCACGCAGGATCAGCAGCGTCCATTTCTCCCCGATCACGTCGAGCGTGCGCTGGACGGGGCAGTTCTCCGTGCTCGCCTCAAGCCACTCCATCCCGCCATCGTAAGGGACCTGTCTTCACTATTGACAGTCAGGTGAAACAAAAGCTAGCTTCACTCGAAAAAGTCAGCCGACAGTCAGAGGGAAGGGCGCTGGGCCGTGGGGCGAACGCGTACGTATCAGTGGGACGATCCCGCGATCTTGGCGGAGGCCGCCGGGCGCACGGCCGGCATCGACTTCCTGCGCGAGATGCAGGCGGGGCGGCTGCCGAGGCCGCCGATCAACTACACCGTCGACTTCGCCCTGGACGAGGTGGAGCCCGGCAGGGCGGTCTTCTCGCTGACACCGGGCGAGGAGCACTACAACCCGATCGGCAGCGTCNCGGTCTTCTCGCTGACACCGGGCGAGGAGCACTACAACCCGATCGGCAGCGTCCACGGCGGCATCTTCGCCACCCTGCTCGACTCGGCGGCGGGCTGCGCCGTCCAGTCCACCCTCCCGCAGGGCATGGCGTACACCTCGCTCGACCTGACGGTGAAGTTCCTGCGACGGATCACCGTGGACACGGGCCCGGTGCGCGCCATCGGCACGGTTGTCAGCAAGAGCCGCCAAACTGCCCTGGCCCAGGCGCAGTTGGTCGACGACACGGACCGTCTGCTCGCCCACGCCACCAGCAGCTGCATGCTCTTCCCGGTGCCCGCCCCTCAGGTGTGACTCCGCAAGCAGGGCCCTCGCTCCGTGGGGGCAGTCGGGGCAACAGGGAGTGCATCGACATTCCACTCGGCGGCGGCCCGCTGCCCCTTGGTGACTGTGCAGGAGTCCGTGGTCGCCGCCGTGGCCGATGTGCAGGTAGGCGAGGTTGAGGGGTGCGAGGGCGCGCACGAGCGCCGGGTACAGCTCGTGGCGTGGTGACGGCCGACATCATGAGCCGCGCCGACGAGGGCGAGTCCAGGCGCTGGGTCCGTGCCTGCCCTCGCTGGTGAAAGCCCGGCGCTCGCCCGTCGTCCAAGCTGTAGAGGGCAAGTGGCGAGGAGGCGGCCGGCCGTCGCCGCTGCCGACTCTTTGGATTACGTTCGCAATACCATAGACTGGTGTAGTCGGCGTAGGGCAACCGGTCCTTCCGGCCGGCGAAGGAGCGTGTGCTGTGGTGCGGTACGGAAAAGAGCACAAGTCGGAGACGAGGCGGCGGATCATCGAAACGGCGGGCCGCCGGTTCAAGCAAGACGGTATCGACGGCTCCGGGGTCTCGACGCTCATGAAGGACGCGGGGCTGACCAATGGAGCCTTCTACGCTCACTTCGAATCCAAAAATGACCTCGTCACCACGGCAATCGCCGACCAGTTGAAGGTGCAGACCGAGAGCGTCGTCGCGCGGGCCGCGCCTGGCCGTGCCGGACTCGAGCAGATTGTGCGCGGGTACCTGTCGCCCCAGCACCGCGACAGCCCTGGCGACGGTTGCCCCAACGCCGCTCTGCTCGACGAGATCGGGCGCTGCACCGACATGACCAGGCAGGCGTACACCGACGGCGTGCTGATCCTCGTCGACGGCATTGCCGCCCGTATGGCGCCCGAGGCCCCGTCCTCCGCACGTGTGAAGGCGCTCAGCCTCCTCGGCCTGATGGCCGGGACACTACAGCTTTCCCGCGCCTTGACCGACGGCCAACTCGCCAATGAAGTCCTCGATCAGGGGATCAGCAACACCCTCGCCCTGCTGGACGCCGGGCAGCGCGTCTGACGCACCACCTCCCCCTGTGGCTCTCGGGGAAGAGTCCGAGGGCGGCAGGTTCTCTCCGGCTGGACTTCGGCCGCCGCCCACCGGGTAGCACGGTGGAGAGGGGCAGGATCGTGGGACGGACGCCTACGTGTGAGTGGCAGGATCCCGCGATTGTGGGAGCAACCGCGGGCCGCACCTCGGGCGTGGAGGTGCGGCGCGACCTGCTCGAGCGACGCCTGCCCCCACCACCCATCGTGGCCGCTCCGGACTTCGCCCTCGAGGAAGTGGAGGAGGGCCGCGTGGTCTTCTCGCTGGTGCCGGGCGAGGAGCACGACAACTCCACCGGCGGTGTACGCGGAGGGGTCTACGCCACCCTGCTCGACTCGGCGGCCGGCGGGCAGTCCGGTCAGGGGCTGCTATTGGGGCTGACCCGGATCGCGGTGGGGGTCGCGGGCAACGCGTACTTCATCCGCTCTGGCAGCGCCTGCACCACCATGCGATGGGTGCCGCATCCTCGAACTGACCTGCTGCGTGATCACCTACCCGCGCGTCCGAACCTTGTGTTGGCTCCTCTTAGTGCGCAGAGCAGAGGGTGAATCGAATGAAAGCAAGCTGAGGCTTGGCGGATTGACGCCAGCACGGGGGTTGAGACGGCCAAGTCCTACGCTTTAGCTTGCTACCTGTGGATGGAGACACGGACAGGCAAGCGAACGAGGATCTCCTGCTGGCCGAGTCGGTGCGATGGGGGGTGTCCCGGCTCGCGTCACGGCTCCGCGCCGAACAGCCGGGCAGCGGCCGGGCGCTGACGCGGCTGGCTGCTTCGATCCTGGCCAACCTGCGGCACAGCGGGGCGCTGGCGCCGTCCGAACTGGCCGCGATCGAAGGGTTGCAGGTGCAGTCCCTGACGCGGGCGCTCAACGAGCTGGAGGAGCAGGGCCGTATCCGCCGTTCGCGCAGTGAGGTGGACGCTCGTCGCCAGAACATCGCGCTCACGGAGGCGGGCCGGGACGCGTTGCGGGAGCATGTGCGGGACGGGAACGCGTGGCTGGCCGAGGCGCTGCGGCAGACGCTGTCGCCCGCCGAGCGCGGCGTCCTGCGGATCGCCGCCGGGTTGCTGGAGCAGGTGGCCGGGGCCGAGGTCGCGATGGAGCCGCGCGGCGGACCGCCACCGGTGGCCGGGGACGCGGAGGGGGCGGCTCCCGCACCATGACCGCCGACCGAGCCGCCGACCGAACCACTCACCCCGCCGCACACCCGGCCCGCGCCCCGCGCGCGGTATCCCCGCAACGGGCCCGGCTGCTCCTGGTGCTGGCCGGGCTGAGCGCGGTCAGCCCGATGGCGACGGACATGTACGTGCCCGGCCTTCCGGACCTGGCGCGGTCGCTGGGGACCGACGCCTCCGGCGCGCAGACGTCCCTGACCGGCTTTCTGGTGGGCATCATCGTCGGACAGCTCGTCCTGGGCCCGCTCAGCGACGCGGTGGGCCGCCGCCCGGTCCTCGTCTCCGGGGCCGTCTCGTTCGCCGTCCTCTCCGCCGTGTGTGCGGTGGCCCCCACCCTGGCCGTGCTCAACGCGGCTCGGGTCGGGCAGGGCATCACGGGCGCGGCCGGGATCGTCATCGCCCGCGCGGTCGTCGCCGATCTGTACGACGACGGTGAACTCGCCACGGTCTTCTCCCGGTTGGGGGCGATCACCGCCGCGGCACCGGTCCTGGCCCCGCTGGCGGGAGGGGCCCTGCTGCTGGTGGTGTCCTGGCGTTACGTCTTCGCGGTTCTCGCCCTCACCGGGCTGCTCCTCGCCCTGGGCGTGCTGCGCTGGGTCCCGGAGTCCCATCCGCCGTCCGCGCGCCTGACCGGTGGACTGGCGAGAAGTCTGCGCACCATCGGCCGGGTCGCCGGGCGGCGTGCCGTGCTCGCGCCCGTGCTGGCCCTGGCCTTCGGCGGGGCGGCGGTCTTCGCGTACATCGCCGGGACCACGTTCGTCTTCCAGGAGGTCCACCACCTCGCCCCGGCTCTCGCCGGCCTCGTCTACGGCGTCAACGCGCTCGGCAACATGGCGGGCAGCCTCGCCTACGGGCGGCTGGCCCGGCGCTGGTCCGCCGAAACGCTCCTCGTCGCCAGCAGTGTGCTCGCCATGGCGGGTGCCTCGGCCCTGCTGCTGGTCCAGGTCACCGTCGGCAGCCGCCTGACCGCCACCTGGCTGTGCCTGCTGCTCGCCCTCACCGCGTTCGGGGTCTTCTTCCCGGCCGTGGTCACCATCGCCCAGAGCCGCGGCCGCACGGCGCCGGGCGCCACCTCCGCCCTGCTGGGCGGTGGCCAGTTCCTCTTCGGCGCGGCCGTCTCCCCGCTGGTCGGGCTGTTCGGCGCGCACAGCCCGGCACCGATGGCGGCGGTCATGGCCGCCTGCCTGGCCCTGGCCACCCTCGCCGCCGTGGCCACCAGGGCCCCTTAGGCTGACCGCAGGAGGTGGTGGGCCATGACGGCGGCCGCGGCGCAGGGCATACCGGATCCCGACCCGGGGCTGTACGGCCCACGGTCGGTCACCTGGCAGATGCACGGCGACCCGATGATGTGGATCGCCGGGGTCCGCGCCCTCTACCTCCAGGCCCTGCACCCGCTCGCGGTGCGCGGCGTCATCCAGAACTCCGACTTCCGCCAGGACGCCTGGGGCAGGCTGCTGCGCACCGCCCGGTTCGTCGCGACCATCACCTACGGCACCACGGAGGCCGCGGAGCGGGCCGGTGCCCGGGTGCGGGGCATCCACCGGCGGCTCTCCGTCACCGACCCCGGCACCGGCGCCCGGCACGCCGTGGACGAGCCCGCCCTGCTGCTGTGGGTGCACTGCGCCGAGGTCGCCTCGTACCTCCATGTCGTACGCCGCTCCGGCTACCCCCTCACCGACGGTCAAGCGGACGCCTACGTGGCCGAGAACCGGGAGTCCGCCCGCCTGGTCGGGCTCGACCCCGCCGCCGTACCGGGCGATACGGCGGAACTGCGCGCGTACTTCGCGACGGTGCGCCCCGAACTCGCCGCCACCCCCGAGGCCCGCGAGGTCGACGCCTTTCTGCGCAGGCCCCCGGTGCACGCCGCGCTCGTCCCGGCGCGCGACCTGATCTGGGGGCGCTTCGCCGCCCTGGCCTACGCCTCCCTGCCGCGTTACGCCCACGCGCTGTACGGACGCCCCGCGCCCGCGCCCGCCACGGTGACCCGCCGTCTGCGGGCGACGGGCCGGGTGCTGCGGTGCGTCCCGTCCACCGTGCGCTGGCAGTTGCCGCCGAAGCACATCCTGCGGGCCGTGGAGAGGCTCGGCCCGGGCACCCGCCCCTCGCCCCGTACGCTCCTCCGCGACGCGGCCGTGCCGGACCGGGCCGGGTGGTAGCCGCGGCGTTCACCCCGTGCTAATCCAGAGGGCATGCCTCACAGCGATGCCAGCGGTGCCAGCGATGCCTATGACGTCGTCATCGTCGGCGGCGGCCACAACGCCTTGGTCGCCGCCGCCTATCTGGGCCGGGCGGGGCGCAGTGTGCGGGTGCTGGAGCGGCTCGGCCACACCGGCGGCGCGGCCGTGTCCACGCGGCCCTTCGCCGGGGTGGACGCCCGGCTGTCGCGCTACTCGTACCTGGTCAGCCTGTTGCCCCGGTCAATCGTCGACGACCTGGGTCTGCGGTTCGCGGTCCGCAAGCGGTCCGTCTCCTCGTACACCCCCACCGTCCGGGGCGGGCGGCCGACCGGGCTGCTGGTGGAGACCGGCGGCGGGGCCCGGACCCGGGAGGCGTTCGCGCGGCTGACCGGCGGGGAGCGGGAGTACGCGGCCTGGGAGCGGTTCTACGGGATGACGGGGCGGGTCGCCGAGCGGGTGTTCCCGACGCTGACCGAGCCGCTGCCGGACCGGGACGCGCTGCGGGACCGGATCGGGGACGACGCGGCGTGGGAGGCGCTGTTCGAACGGCCGCTGGGGGAGGCGGTCGAGGCGGCGTTCGAGGACGACCTGGTGCGGGGCGTGGTGCTCACCGACGCGCTGATCGGCACCTTCGCCGACGCCCATGACCCCTCGCTGCGGCAGAACCGCTGCTTCCTGTACCACGTGATCGGCGGCGGCACCGGCGACTGGGACGTACCCGTGGGCGGGATGGGCGCGTTCACCGACGCGCTCGCACACGCGGCCGGCCTGGCGGGCGCGCGGATCGCGACCGGCTGCGAGGTGACGGGGATCGCCACCGACGGGACGTCGGCCGAGGTGCGGTACGTCGACCGGGGCGGCGAACACGTCGTGGGCGCCCGCCACGTACTCGTCGGGGCCGCCCCGCGCGAGCTGGCGCGGCTGCTCGGCGAGGAGCCGCCCGCCCCGCCCGCCGAGGGCGCGCAGCTGAAGGTGAACATGCTGCTGCGGCGGCTGCCCGCGCTGCGGGACCCCGAGGCGGACCCGCGCGAGGCGTTCGCCGGGACGTTCCACATCGCCGAGGGCTACGGCGACTTGGGGGAGGCGTACCGGCAGGCGGCCGCGGGGGAGCTGCCGCGGCGGCCGCCGTCGGAGATCTACTGCCACTCGCTGACCGACCCGTCGATCCTCGGCCCGGACCTGGCCGCGCGGGGCTACCAGACCCTGACCCTGTTCGGGCTGCACACTCCCGCCCGGCTGTTCACGGACGACCCGGAGGGGACCCGCGAGGCCCTGCTGCGGGACACCCTCGCCCAGCTCGACGCCCACCTCGCCGAGCCGATCGCCGACTGCCTCGCGTACGACGCCGACGGCAGGCCGTGCATCGAGGCGAAGAGCCCGCTGGACCTGGACCGCGAACTGCGGCTGCCGGGCGGGAACATCTTCCACCGCGAGCTGGCCTTCCCGTACGCCCAGGAGGGCACCGGCCGCTGGGGCGTGGAGACGCGCCACGCCAATGTGCTGCTGTGCGGCGCGGGCGCGGTGCGCGGCGGCGGGGTCAGCGGCATCCCCGGCCACAACGCGGCGATGGCGGTGCTGGGGAAGTAACCCCGGCACCGGGACAATCCGACCGAGTCAATCTGACGTTCCGTCAGAAAAACTCTTCCCCTCCCATGCCCCCTGCGGCATCCTGCCCCGCATGAAGACGGAGCTGAGCACAAGGCTGGGTGTCGAGCACGCCATCTTCGGCTTCACGCCGTTCCCCGCCGTGGCCGCGGCGATCACCCGCGCGGGCGGGTTCGGCGTGCTCGGCGCGGTCCGCTACGCCGCGGGCGAGGACCTCGCCCGCGACCTGGACTGGATGCAGGAGCACACCGACGGCAAACCGTACGGCCTCGACGTCGTGATGCCCGCGAAGAAGGTCGAGGGGGTGAGCGAGGCCGACATCGAGGCGATGATCCCGCAGGAGCACCGCGCGTTCGTCCAGGAGACCCTGGCCAAGCACGGGGTGCCCGAACTGGCCGAGGGCGAGGCCTCCGGCTGGCGGATCACCGGCTGGCTGGAGCAGGTCGCCCGCAGCCAGCTGGACGTCGCGTTCGACTACCCCGTCAAGCTGCTGGCCAACGCGCTCGGCTCGCCGCCCGCCGACGTCGTCGCCCGCGCCCACGACCGCGGCATCCTCGTCGCCGCGCTGGCCGGCAGCGCCCGCCACGCCCGCCACCACCAGGACGCGGGCCTCGACATCGTGGTCGCCCAGGGCTACGAGGCGGGCGGCCACACCGGCGAGATCGCCTCCATGGTGCTCACCCCCGAGGTCGTCGAGGCCGTCGACCCGCTGCCCGTGCTCGCCGCGGGCGGCATCGGCAGCGGCGAACAGATCGCCGCCGGGCTCGCGCTCGGCGCCCAGGGCGTATGGCTCGGCTCGATCTGGCTCACCACCGAGGAGGCCGAACTGCATTCGGCCGCGCTCACCGAGAAGCTCCTGGCCGCCGGATCCGGCGACACCGTGCGCTCCCGCGCCCTCACCGGCAAACCCGCCCGCCAGCTGCGCACCGCCTGGACGGACGCCTGGGACGACCCGCAGGGCCCCGGGACGCTGCCGATGCCGCTCCAGGGGCTGCTGGTCGCCGAGGCCGTCTCGCGCATCCAGAAGTACGAGGTGGAACCGCTGCTCGGCACGCCGGTCGGGCAGATCGTCGGCCGGATGAACTCAACCCGCAGCGTGCAGGCCGTCTTCGACGACCTGACCCGGGGCTTCGAACGTGCCATCGACCGCGTCAACCGCATCGCCGGACGGGACTGAAGCGGGACTAAAGGAGGGCGACGACCGATGACCGCCACGACCAGCGACCCCACCCCCACCATCCCCGTCGGCTTCTGGGCCCAGGCCGCGAGCGAACCCGACCGCGTCGTCCTCGTCGCCCCCGACGGCGAGGAGTGGACCGCCGCCCGGCTGCACGCCGCGTGCAACCAGCTCGTCGGCGGGCTGCGCGCCGCCGGGCTCCGGCGCGGCGACGCCTTCGCCGTCGTCCTCCCCAACGGGGTCGAGTTCTTCACCGCCGCGCTCGCCGCCACCCAGGCCGGGCTCTACCTCGTGCCCGTCAACCACCACCTGGTCGGCCCCGAGATCGCCTGGATCGTCTCCGACTCGGGCGCCAAGGTGCTGATCGCCCACGAACGCTTCGGCACCCAGGCCGCCCTGGCCGCCGACGAGGCCGGGCTGCCCGCCACCCACCGCTACGCGGTCGGCGCCGTCGAGGGCTTCCGCCCGTACGCCGAACTCCTCCAGGGACAGCCGACGGACCCGCCCGCCGACCGCGAACTGGGCTGGGTCATGAACTACACCTCCGGTACGACGGGACGCCCGCGCGGCATCCGGCGGCCGCTGACCGGAAAGCTCCCCGAGGAGAGCCATCTCGGCGGGTTCCTGCGCTTCTTCGGCATCCGGCCCCGCGCCGAGGAGCCCGACCACGTCCACCTGGTGTGCTCACCGCTCTACCACACGGCCGTCCTCCAGTTCGCGTCCTCGTCCCTGCACATCGGCCACCCCCTGGTGCTCATGGACAAGTGGACGCCCCAGGAGATGCTGCGGCTCATCGACGCCTACCGCTGCACCCACACCCACATGGTGCCCACGCAGTTCCACCGGCTGCTCGCCCTCCCCGAGGAGTTACGGGAGTCCTACGACGTCGCCACGATGCGCCACGCCATCCACGGCGCCGCGCCCTGCCCGGACCACGTGAAACGCGCCATGATCGACTGGTGGGGCGACTGCGTCGAGGAGTACTACGCGGCGAGCGAGGGCGGCGGCGCCTTCGCCACCGCCGAGGACTGGCTGAAGAAGCCGGGAACGGTCGGCAAGCCCTGGCCCATCAGCGAGATCGCCATCTTCGACGACGACGGGCGGCAGCTGCCGGCCGGTGAACTCGGCACCGTCTACATGAAGATGAGCACCGGCGGCTTCAGCTACCACAAGGACGAGGGCAAGACCCGCAAGAACCGCATCGGGGACTACTTCACCGTCGGCGACCTCGGCCTCCTCGACGAGGACGGCTATCTCTACCTCCGCGACCGCAAGATCGACATGATCATCTCCGGCGGGGTCAACATCTACCCGGCCGAAATCGAGTCCGCGCTGCTCACCCACCCCGCCGTCGCCGACGCCGCCGCCTTCGGCATCCCGCACGACGACTGGGGCGAGGAGGTCAAGGCGGTCGTGGAACCCGCCCCGGGCCACACCCCGGGACCGGAGCTGGCGGCCGCCATCCTCGACCACTGCGCACAGCGGCTCGCGGGCTACAAGTGCCCCAAGTCCGTCGACTTCATCGAGGAGATGCCCCGCGATCCCAACGGCAAGCTCTACAAGCGGCGGCTCCGCGAGCCCTACTGGGACGGTCATGAGCGACCGGTGTGACAGGGGTGGTCCCCAGCCGTATCGGCCGTATCCTCTGCCCCATGCACACACTTGACAGTGTCGAGGTGGACGGGGTCGAGCTCACGTACCGGGTGTGGGGCGCCGCGGGCGACCCGCCGGTCCTGCTGCTGCACGGCCTCGGCGAGGACGGCGTCGACTGGCTCACCATAGCGCCGCGCCTCGCCCCGGGCCGCCGGGTGTACGCGCTCGACCTGCGCGGCCACGGATCCAGCGACTGGCCGGGGGAGTACGCCCTGGAACTGCTGCGGGACGAGGTCGCCGGGTTCCTCGCGGCGATGGGGCTGGAGCGCGTCACGCTCATCGGGCACTCCTACGGCGGCGTGGTCGCCTACCTCGTCGCCCAGCGCTTCCCGCACCTGACGGAGCGGCTGGTGATCGAGGACGCCCCGCTGCTGCTGCCCCAGGACCCGCCGCTGGAGGTGCCGCCGCGCCCGGCCGGGCGGATGGCCTTCGACTGGGCCGTGAAGACGCAGTTCACCGCCCAGCGCAACGCCCCGGACCCGAGCTGGACCGAGGGGCTCTCGGCCATCACCGCGCCCACCCTGGTGATAGGCGGCGGCCCGGCCAGCCACATCCCGCAGGAGCTGCTGGCCGACCTGGCGGAGCGGATACCCGACTGCCGCCTGGTCACCATCGACGCGGGCCACTGCGTCCACCAGAACCGCCCCGAGGAGTTCCTCGACGCCCTGGGAGCGTTCCTGGACAGCTAGGGGGTCGGCGGCGGGCTCCAGTGGCCGAAGTCCGGGCGGCCCCAGGGGAGTCCGGCGCGCTCACAGCCGCGCCGCAGCTCCTGGGCGTCGGGCACGTGCCCGCTCTCCTTGCGGATCACCTGACCCGACGGCGACCACACGTACAGGGCGCGCTCCCCGTTGTCGTACGCCTCCACGGCGATGCCGCCGATCGTCGCGCGGTCGTGACCCCACTGCGTACCGCCCTTGCCGCCGCGCCCCGCCAGCCGGATGCCGTCCGGGCCGAGGACGACACCGGGGCGGCGCAGATCGTGGAACCAGCCCGCCAGCGCCCCGGTCGCCATGCCCGCGGGCAGCCCCCAGACCAGCCAGGACATTCCGCCGCCCACGAGGTGACGCAGCTTGAAGCCGAGGACCGCGGCCACCACCGCCCCGGCGGCCACCCCGCCGAGGTAGTACCAGAGTCGGGTGGCGGCGGGCAGTGGAACGACCACCGGCTCGCCCCCGGAGGGGGACGGCGGCGGGGGCGGGGCCTGCGGCGCGGGACGGGCCGGGGCCGGGTGCGCCGCGCCCGACGCCAGGGAGGCGTACGCGGTCGAGGCGTACGCGTCGTACTCCGGGGCGGGCGGCCGACCGGGGGCACGGTGGCTGCCGCCGTCCGGCGCGTGCTCGTCCTCGATGACGCGGTAGCCGCGCGAACGCAAGCCCGCCAGCAGCTCGACGGGCGGGATCCGCCCGGCGTGGGCGGTGCCGAGCAGCGACAGGTCGTACCCGTAGAACTGGAGCACCACCGAGGTCCGCGTGGTGCCCGTGGGCGTCTCCTCGGTGACCCGCTGCGGAACGATCCCGGCGATCCGGTCGGCGGGCATCTCGGTGGTGCCGAACCACGGGTCGTACGCCGTGATCCCGCGCGGGCCGACGCTCCACCGCACCCCGGGGTTCCGCAGGACGCGCCAGTACGAGCCCGCCGTCCACACGAGCACCAGCACGGCGAGCGCGTTGATGACCGCCACCCGCCCCGGGACCGCCCCGTCCGACGGCACGGCGGCCACGCCGAGCGCGACCAGACCCATCAGCAGCGGCACCAGACGGCTGGTGAACTGCCGCCGCCGCTCGCCACGTTCGGGGCGCGCCCACTCCACCGTGTCCGCCGCCGGGGCGGGCAGCGGGCCCTCGGCCGCGGCGGCGAGCAGCGCCGCCTCGCGCCG
>NZ_RIBZ01000266.1:0-13650 GCF_003721215.1 Streptomyces botrytidirepellens | reverse complement strand
CCGCGGCGCTCGCGGCGGCCGTCGGGCTCGCCGCGCCGCCCGCCCCGGCGTCGCCGCCGGACAGCGTGCACTCGGCGAGCGCGTCCAGACCCGTCGGCTTCTCGGCCCGGCGCCCGATGGAGATCGCGATGCGGTCGAGGGTCGACTTCCGCTTGTCCGCCAGCGGACCGAGGATCGCGTTCTGCACGAAGTTCGGGCCGCCCTCGCCCTGGCTGGTGCTCAGCCGCTTGTTCGCCTCGGCGAGCTGAGTGTCCAGAAGGGCGAGGTTACGGTCAACCTCCGCCTTGGCCTCCGCGGGGATCTCCGGAAGGGATCCCTCCACGGCGGGGCAGCTGATGGAGGACGCGGCCTTGACCGACGCCTTCGCCTCGCTGCTGCTGCCGTCCTGACCCGCCATGGCGGCTCCCACCGCGACGGACGCACAGGTGATACCGCCGATGACACCGGCGACGACGATCCGCCGACGATGAAGTAACGGAAGGCCTCGGGACATTGATCACTCACCTCGTTGAGGTCGGACAGGGAATGAGCCCGTCGCGTCCGCTCTCCCACTGCCGCGGGCGCGCCGGGGGTCTCTCGCCCATCAGTACGCCCGGGGTGGCACGGGTGTTCAACGATTCACAGAAAAAAGTCGAAGGGGCCCGGGGAGACTCCCCGGGCCCCTTCGGACCTGGCCTTACGTACGCGGCGCGGTCTGCGGTCAGCGCACCTCGGTGATCTCCGGACCGCGCTGGAGCCGGTCGGCGCCGCCCGCGAACCGCGAGCCCTGCGCCTCCTCCTGCTGCACCCCGTCGGGCACCATCTGCGCGTCGTTCGGCAGCTTGAGCACGATCGGGTCGCGCGGGGCCATCGGGCCCTCACCGCGCACCACGACCGTGTCCTGGAAGATCGCTTCCAGCAGGCTGCCGGTCTCGGGCTGCACGGCGCCCTGCCCGGAGATCACTCCGCGCAGGAACCAGCGCGGCCCGTCGACGCCGATGAAGCGCACCACCTGGACGCCGTTCTTGCCGTCCGGCAGCTGCACCGGCACCTGGGCCCGCAGCTCCCAGCCGAGCGGGCCCTCGACCTCGTCCACCACACCGCCCTGCTGGGTGATGCCGGTGGCGATCTCGTCCCGCACCTCGCCCCAGATGCCTTCCTTCTTGGGCGCGGCGAACGCCTGCAACTGCACGGCACTGTCCCGCAGCACCACGGTCGCGGCCACGATCGCGTCCCCCGCGACCTCCACCCGCAGCTCCATGCCCTCGACACCGGGCACGAACATGCCGCCGAGGTCCACCCGGCCCTCGCCGGGCTCCCGCACCTCGGACACGTCCCACGGGCCGTCGGGACGCGGTGCGGGGGGCAGGCTCACCCTGGGAGCCTCCTCGTCGCCCTCGTCGACGAGGCCCGCCGCGTCCTCCGCGTCCTCGGCCAACTCCTCGGAGGTCACGTCGAGCGACTCGACGTCCTCCTCGCTGCGCTTGCGGCGACGTCCGAACACGTCATCGTCCTTCCCGGTCGGAACCGACCGAAGCGTATCCATTCCCACCCGTTGTGCCGCCCACGGCGGCATGGCCGCCGGTGGACCCGAAGCCCCCTTCGGCCCGCGCCGACCCGGGAAGCTCCGCCACCTCCTGGAAGCGCACCTTCTCGACCTGCTGGACGACCATCTGGGCGACCCGGTCGTAGCGCTCGAACCGCACGCTCTCGCGCGGGTCGAGGTTGACCACGATCACCTTGATCTCTCCACGGTACCCGGCATCGATGGTCCCCGGGGCATTCACCATGGCGACCCCGCAGCGGGCGGCGAGTCCGGACCTCGGATGCACGAAGGCGGCATACCCCTCCGGGAGCGCGATAGACACTCCGGTGGGCAGAACCGCGCGCTCCCCCGGGGCCAGCTCCGCGGCCTCGGTGGTGACGAGATCGGCACCGGCGTCCCCCGGGTGGGCATACCCCGGGATCGGCACCTGGGGGTCCACCCTGCGGATCAACACGTCCACCGGTACGGGAGTCACGGATTCACCTCGAATGCGCGCGCGACCTTCACCTGATCCGGGTCGGCGAGCGCCGCGTTGATCTCCTCCGACCGGCCGTTCTTGATGAAGTGGTCGACCTGCACCTCTATGAAGAGGGCCTGCGCGCGCACCGCGACGGGCCCCTCGGGGCCCCCGATGCGGCCCGTGGCCGCACAGTAGATCTTGCGGCCGTGCACGGCAGTCACCCGTGCCTCCAGGTGCAGCACGGTGCCGACGGGCACCGGCCGGACGAAGTCCGTCTCCAGCCGCCCAGTCACCGCGATCACGCGCTGGAGCCAGTTGAGGGACCCGAGCGTCTCGTCCAGCGCCGCGGTCAGCACCCCGCCGTGGGCCAGGCCGGGCGCGCCCTGGTGGGCGGCGTCCACGGTGAACTCGGCCGTGAGGCCGACGCCCTCGCCCGCCCGCACCCGCAGGCGCAGGCCCCCGCTCTGCTCGCCGCAGCCGAAGCACTGGTCGTAGTGCGCGCCGAGGAGCTCCCCGGGCGCGGGCGCGTCGGGGTGGCGCACGGGTGCCGTGGCGCCTTCCGGCGGCTTCAGCACTGTCGTTCTTCCACTCACAACGGCTGACCTTACCCGCGCGGGATGCCCCGGCAGGAGGCCATGCCAAGCTGATACGCATGCAGCCTTACGACGAACGTCTCACCGCGCCGCGTTCATGGTGGTTCATCGCGATTCTGATCGGGTTCGCCACGGCGTTGATCATGCTGCCCTTCGGCACCCTGCCGATGCTCGGCGGCCTGATCGCGGGCGCGGCGCTGGCGTGTGTCGCGGTGAGTTCGTACGGCTCGGCCCGGGTGCGGGTGGTGGCGGGCTCCCTGGTCGCGGGAGAGGCCAGGATCCCGGTGTCGGCCCTCGGAACCCCCGAGGTGCTGGACGCCGACGAGGCGGCCGCCTGGCGGAGCTACAAGGCCGATCCGCGGGCCTTCATGCTGCTGCGGAGCTACATCCCGACCGCGCTGCGGGTCGAGGTCACCGATCCGCAGGACCCCACGCCCTACGTGTACGTCTCCACCCGGGCCCCCGAGAAGCTGGCCACGGCGCTGACGGCCGTACGCGCCGAGACGGCCTAGGCGGCGCCCTACGGCCTAGGGAGCGTCCTGAGGGCCCTGTTGCGGAGGCTGCGGGCCCTGCCGCGGGGGCTGCGGGGGCTGCGGGCCCTGCTGCGGAGGCTGCGAGGGCTGCGGGGGGTGTGGGGGCGGCAGCTCGCCCGCGGCACCGGGCCGCTCACCGGGGGCACCCGGGGACGGGGGGAGGGCTTCCCAGGGCACCTGGCGGTCGCGCAGATCCTTGCGGATCTTGCGCGCGAGTCTCTTGGTGTCGCGCCGGTTCATCGAGGCGCCGACGGCCGCGCCGACCATGAAGGGCGCAAGGACCGGCAGGCTCCGGAAGCTCCGTCTCAGCACCTGCTGGCGCAGCTCGCGCTTCATCCGGACGTTCAGCGCGGCATTGACGCTGCCGGGGACGGTCGGGTCGATGCCGCGCTCCTCGGCCCATGAGCTGAGGTAGACGGTGGCCCGCTGCCGCACGGTCCCGGGCGCCCGCAGCCCGTAGACCTCGTGCAGCTCGGCGATGAGCTTGAACTCTATGGACGCCACGCCGACGATCTCGGCGGCCAGCTCGGTGGGCACGGCGGGCGGGGCCGGCAGCATCGCCGCGGCACCGACGCCCGCGCCCACGGTGGAGGTGCCGTTCGCCGCACCCGCCACCAGCTTGTCCGCGATCTCTTCCGGGCCGAGCCCGGGGAACTGCTTGCGGAGCGTCGCGAGGTCGCGGACCGGAATACGCGGTGCGTTCGCCACGATCCGGTCGGCGACCGCGTACACCCCCGCCCGGGCACGACCACCGCCCTGCCGGACGCCGCGGCCGAGGGCGGCCGCGAGCGAGGCCGCCCGGCCTCGCTCGACATGTGCCCCGTCCACGCCGCCGTGCTCCGCGTCCACGACTGGCCTGGCCTGCGGCTCAGGCCGCGCAGTCGCGGCAGATCGGCTGGCCGTTCTTGGTCTCGGCGGCCAGCTGGCTGCGGTGGTGCACGAGGAAGCAGGTCATGCAGGTGAACTCGTCGGCCTGGCGGGGCAGCACCCGCACGGACAGCTCCTCGTTGGAGAGGTCCGCACCGGGCAGCTCCAGGCCCTCGGCCTGCTCGAACTCGTCGACGTCGACGGTGGACGCCGACTTGTCGTTCCGCCGGGCCTTGAGTTCCTCGATGCTGTCCTCGTTGACGTCATCGTCGGTCTTGCGTGGGGTGTCGTAATCCGTTGCCATGTCGCTCTCCCCCTCTGGGTGTCTGCGGTGTCTCAGCGCTCGTAACGCGTGAGAGGCCGGACTTGTGCCCGACCTGAGGCGGAGATTTTGCCTCACATCAAGGTCTGTTACTCAATCGACACCCAACCGCACCCCTGAAGAGGTGATCGGGTTGGATGGCCATCGGGACCGTACACGGTCCGAATGTCGCACTCTCGCGCGCCATGACGTGTACTTCCCGTGATCTCGGTGCCTGAAAACCCGGATTTTTACGGCTTTCCGGCAACCGGCACGATCACGCAGAGTGTATGGCTTGAAAATCGCCCATGTGATCGATCACACACGATACAGGCGGTGGGCGGATCACGAAAATTCCGCCCAAAGCGAACACCCCACGAGGGTACTCCCCCTTTCGTCGTTCCGCCGTTCCGCGCTCAGACCGGGAGCACCACCCGCATCACCAGGCCACCGCCCTCCCGCGGCTCGGCCGCGATGCGGCCGCCGTGGGCGCGCGCCACCGAGCGGGCGATCGACAGCCCGAGGCCCACGCCCTTGTCGCTGCCGGTGCGCTCGGTGCGGAGCCTGCGGAACGGCTCGAAGATGGCGTCCATCTCGTACGCCGGGATCACCGGTCCGGTGTTCGCGACGACCAGCAGTGCCTGTCCCTGCCGCACCTCGGTGGTCACATCCACCCAGCCGTGGTCCGGGACGTTGTAGCGCACCGCGTTCTGTACCAGGTTCAGCGCGATCCGCTCCAGCAGCACCCCGTTGCCCTGGACCACCGCCGCCGCCCGCTCGCCCCGGATCTCCACGCCCTTGGCCTGGGCCTCGGCCCGGACCTGTTCGAGGGCCTGGGAGGCCACCTCGGCGAGATCCACCGGCTTGCGGTCCACGATCTCGTTGTCGCTGCGGGCCAGCAGCAGCAGACCCTCCACCAGCTGCTCGCTGCGCTCGTTGGTGGCCAGCAGCGTCTTGCCGAGCTGGACCAGCTCCGGGGACGCCTGCGGATCGGACAACTGCACCTCCAGCAGGGTGCGGTTGATCGCCAGCGGGGTGCGCAGCTCGTGCGAGGCGTTGGCGACGAACCGCTGCTGGGCGGTGAACGCCCGGTCCAGCCGTTCCAGCATCTCGTCGAAGGTGTCCGCCAGCTCCTTCAGCTCGTCGTCCGGCCCGTCCAGCTCGATCCGCCGGGACAGGTCCGAGCCCGCCACCTGACGCGCCGTACGGGTGATGCGGCCCAGCGGCGAGAGCACCCGCCCGGCCATGGCGTAGCCGAACGCGAACGCGACCACGGCCAGCCCCAGCAGCGCCAGCAGCGAGCGGCGCAGCAGCCCGTCCAGGGCGTAGTCGCGCTGCTGGGACATGCACTGGGCCACCGCCCGGTTGAACGCGTCGTTGTTGCCCTGGCTGGGCAGGTGGCAGGTGTCGGAGGGCTTGTAGTCGATCCGCACGATCTGGAGCGGGAACTCGCTGCCCCGGCGGATGGCGTCGGCCGCCAGCAGGTAGATGATCGTCAGCAGCACCACACCGGCGATCAGGAACATCCCGCCGTACAGCAGGGTGAGCCGTATCCGGATGGTGGGGCGCAGCCAGGGGTTGGGCGGCGAGGTGTGCTGCGGGTCCCAGTTGGGCTTGGGCGGTGCCGCCGGCGGAAGCGGGGTCGTGGCCATGCGCGGTCAGATCCGGTATCCCGAGCCGGGGACGGTGACGATCACGGCGGGCTCGCCGAGCTTGCGGCGCAGCGTCATGACGGTCACCCGGACGACGTTGGTGAACGGGTCGGTGTTCTCGTCCCATGCCTTCTCCAGCAGCTGCTCGGCCGAGACGACGGCGCCCTCGCTGCGCATGAGGACCTCCAGCACCGCGAACTCCTTGGGCGCCAGCTGGATCTCCTTGCCGTCCCGGAACACCTCGCGGCGGTTCGGGTCCAGCTTGATCCCGGCCCGCTCCAGGACCGGCGGCAGGGCGACGGTGGTGCGGCGGCCGAGCGCCCGCACCCGGGCGATCAGCTCGCTGAAGGCGAACGGCTTGGGGAGGTAGTCGTCGGCGCCGATCTCCAGCCCCTCGACGCGGTCGCTGACGTCACCGGAGGCGGTGAGCATCAGGACGCGGGTGGGCATGCCCAGTTCGACGATCTTGCGGCACACGTCGTCGCCGTGGACGAGCGGCAGGTCACGGTCGAGGACCACGACGTCGTAGTCGTTGACGGCGATGCGCTCCAGGGCGGCGGCACCGTCATACACGACGTCGACAGCCATGGCCTCCCGGCGCAGTCCGGTGGCCACCGCGTCGGCGAGCAGCTGCTCGTCCTCGACGACGAGTACACGCACGTCGTTCGTCCTTCCCTCATGGCCGCGGCGGGCTCTCGTGCTCCACAGCGTTCGGCGCCTCCATCCTGCCTCGAAGTCTCATAAACCGGCGGTAAGAGGTGCCGGACGGCCGACTTCAAGATCATCAAGAAACTTTTGGTGCCGGAGGTTTCCGCTCCGAGTGGGGTGGGGAGGACGACTGCACACCCCGCGATCACGCCCTGTATGTGGCTATCCATTGACGCCGCCGCCACCCTCAGGGATTCACGTACGTGATCGCTCCCGCCGTCGGCACACCCCCGTGCCACCGACCCACGACGAGGGGGCGCACCATGGACGCGTTCACCGCAGGCATTCTGCAGCGTATAGAGACCACCCAGTCCGATCTGACTCGCGCCCGTGAGACGGGCGACGAGTTCCTCGCCGATGTGGAGCTGGCGGAGCTGGAAGACCTCCGTCGGCTGGCCGCCGAGCACGGCGTCGAAGTAAGCGCCGCTTGATCCAGGTTGCTTGATCCAGTGCGCCGCCGGTTCCGTTCGGCGGCTTGATCACCCGGTGTGACGGAGACCGATCCAGCTCCGGTACGCCGATCCGCCCAGCACGACCGGCACAATCCACGCCGAAGCGCCCCGGTGCCCTCCTGGCACCGGGGCGCTTCGCGTGCCCGGGGGTGGCGGCGGCCCGGCTCAGTCGTGCCAGGCGCCCAGGTCCTCCAGCAGCGCCTGGAGCGGCTCGAAGAGACCGGGGGCGGCGGCGATGGTCAGCTCCGTCGAGGCGGGTATGCCCGGCCGTCCGCCGGTCAGCGCGCCCGCCTCGCGGGCTATGAGGGCACCGGCCGCGTAGTCCCAGGGGTTGAGCCCGCGCTCGTAGTACGCGTTGAGCCGGCCGCAGGCCACGTCGCACAGGTCGATGGCGGCCGATCCGCCGCGCCGGATGTCGCGCACCTGGGGCAGCAGTTCGTGGAGGACCCTGGCCTGCCCGATGCGGCGCTCGCGCACATAGCCGAAGCCGGTGCCGATCAGCGCCTGCTCGAAGGGGGGTGCGGGGCGCACCCGCACCCGCTCCCCGTCGGCGTACGCGCCCTGGCCGAGCACCGCGTGGTACGTCTCGCCGCGCATCGGCGCGGCCACCACGCCGACGACCGTCTCTCCGTCCCGCTCCACGGCGATGCTGACCGCCCAGGACGGGAGGCCGTAGAGGTAGTTCACCGTGCCGTCGATCGGATCGATCACCCAGCGGACACCGCTGCTGCCCTCGCTGCTCGCGCCCTCCTCGCCCAGCACGCCGTCCTGCGGGCGGTGCTGCGCGAGGAAGTCGGTGATCAGCTTCTCGGAGGCGACGTCCATCTCCGTGACGACATCGATCGGGCTGGACTTGGTGGCGGCCACGCCGAGGTCGGCCGGGCGGCCGTCGCGCAGCAGGTCCCCGGCCCTGCGGGCGACCTCCAGGGCCAGATCGAGCAGTTCGGCGTTGAGCGAGTCGGTCATCGTGCTCCTTGGTGGATTACCCGTGCGTCCTGCGTGTGCGCGTGCGACGGCCCTGGAGATCCGCCGGAACGGCCCCCGGCCGGCCCCGGCTAGTCGGCCCCGGCGGCGGCCGGTCGCGGCGAGCGGGCCGGGCAGCAGCCCACCGGGCAGAGGTCGTGGGACGGGCCCAGCCCGCCCAGCGCGCAGCGCTCGGGCGCCACGGGGGCGTCCCCGGCGGCGAACCGCTCGGTGGCGGCGCGCTCCAGCAGCAGATCGCGCACCGCCGCCGCGAACCGCGGATCGGCGCCGACGGTCGAGGCGCGGGCGACCGGCAGGCCCAGGTCGGCCGCCTTGGCGGCCGCCTCGGTGTCCAGGTCGTACTTGACCTCCATGTGGTCCGAGACGAAGCCGATCGGGACCATCACGGCGGCGGGCACGCCCTCGCCGTGCAGCTCCTCCAGGTGGTCGCAGATGTCCGGCTCCAGCCACGGGATGTGCGGGGCGCCGCTGCGGGACTGGTAGACCAGCCGCCAGGGGTGCACGGCGCCGGTCTCCTCCCGCACCGCCTCGGCGATCAGCCGGGCGACGTCGAGGTGCTGGGCGACGTACGCACCGCCCTCGCCGTGGTCCGGGACCGGTCCTGAGGTGTCCGCGGCGGCGGTCGGGATGGAGTGGGTGGTGAAGGCGAGGTGCGCGCCCGCCCGCAGCCCCTCGGGCAGCTCGGCGAGCGCGGCGAGCGTCGCGTCCACCATGGGCCGGACGAAGCCGGGGTGGTTGAAGTAGTGCCGCAGCTTGTCCACGCGCGGCAGCGGCAGCCCCTCGCCCTCCAGGGCGGCGAGCGCGTCCGCGAGGTTCTCGCGGTACTGACGGCAGCCCGAGTACGAGGCGTACGCGCTGGTGGCGAGCACCGCGATGCGGCGGTGGCCGTCGGTGACCATCTCGCGCAGGGTGTCGGTCAGGTACGGGGCCCAGTTGCGGTTGCCCCAGTAGACCGGCAGGTCCAGCCCGTGCTCGGCGAAGTCCTTGCGCAGCGCGTGCAGCAGCTCGCGGTTCTGGGCGTTGATCGGGCTGACGCCGCCGAACAGGAAGTAGTGCTGCCCGACCTCCTTGAGCCGCTCGCGCGGGATGCCCCGGCCCCGCGTGACGTTCTCCAGGAACGGCACGACGTCCTCCGGGCCCTCGGGCCCTCCGAAGGAGAGCAACAGCAGGGCGTCGTACGGGGCGGGGGATGGCTGCGGTGGCTGTTCCGGCATGGTTCTGATCCTGCCACCGGTCCCGGACCGGCGGGAAATGCCCCTGCGCGGGCCCCGGGGTGGCCGTAAGCTGTATCAGCTTCGACGTTCCTTACCCCCTCGGCCCCGCCGACCTGCTCTCTTCGCTCCCGCCGTCCCGTCCCGTCGCTCTGCCCGCCCGNCCTCGGCCCCGCCGACCTGCTCTCTTCGCTCCCGCCGTCCCGTCCCGTCGCTCTGCCCGCCCGCGGAGGCCCCGCCATGCCCGGACCCGGTCCGTACCGTGTGATCTTCGCCGCCCCCGGCGCCAAGGCGTTCTCCGCGGCCGGGTTCATCGGGCGGATGACGGTGGCCATGACGAGCATCGGCGTGGTCACGATGGTCTCCCAACTCACCGGGCGGTACGGGCTCGCCGGGGCGCTGGCGGCCACCCTCGCGCTCTCCGTCGCCGTCATCGGCCCGCAGACCTCCCGGCTGGTCGACCGGTACGGCCAGCGCCGGGTGCTGCGCCCCGCGACGCTCATCACGCTCACCTCGCTGGCCGGGCTGCTGCTGGCGGCCCACCGGGGCTGGCCGGACTGGACGCTGTTCGTGTTCGCCGCCACGGCCGGCTGTGTGCCGAGCGTCGGCTCCATGGTGCGGGCCCGCTGGGCGGCGATCCACCAGGACGCGCCGCGTGAACTGCACGCCGCGTACGCCTGGGAGGCCATCGTCGACGAGGCCTGCTTCATCCTCGGGCCGATGATCGCGATCGGGCTGTCCACCGCCTGGTTCCCGGAGGCGGGCCCGCTGCTGGCCGCCTGCTTCCTGGGCATCGGCGTGTTCTGGCTCACCGCGCAGCGGGCCACCGAGCCCGTGCCGCATCCGCGCGGGCCGCACAGCGGTGGCTCCGCGCTGCGGTCGCGCGCGCTCCAAGTGCTGGTCCTCACCTTTGTCGCGGTCGGGACGATCTTCGGGGCGGTCGACGTGGCGACGGTGGCGTTCGCCGAGGGCGAGGGCCACAAGGCGGCGGCGAGCCTGGTCCTGGCGGTGTACGCGCTGGGCTCGTGCACGGCGGGAGCCGTCTTCGGACTGCTGCCGCTCAAAAGATCGCTGTCTTTCCGCTGGTTGCTGGGTATTTGTGCGATGACCGTGAGTATGATCCCCCTCCAACTGGTCGGGAACCTGTCGTTTCTGGCCGTGGCGCTCTTTGTCGCGGGCCTGGCCGTCGCACCGACGATGGTCACGACCATGGCCCTCGTCGAACAGCACGTACCACGCGCGCGCCTGACCGAGGGCATGACCTGGGTGAGCACCGGGCTCGCGGTCGGCGTGGCGCTCGGCTCGTCGGCCACCGGAGGGGTGGTGGACGCCGCCGGGGCCCGCGCGGGGTACGCGGTGCCGGCCGTGGCCGGGGCGCTCGCGGCGGCGGTGGCGTTCCTCGGGTATCGCCGGCTCCGGCCGGCGCCACAGCGGGAGGGGTCGGGTGCGGATGGCCGTCAAGACCGTAAGAACCGAGCGGAACAGCGTGTGGCGTAACTGGGCGGGGAACGTCATCGCCCGTCCGGTGCGGAGCGTGGCCCCCTCCTCGACCCAGGAGCTGGCCGAGGCGGTGCGCCAGGCCGTGGCGGACGGGCTGCGGGTCAAGCCGGTGGGCACCGGCCACTCGTTCACCACCACGGCCGCCACCGACGGCGTGCTGATACGCCCGGACCGCCTGGTGGGCGTGCGGGAGGTGGACCGGGAGGCGGGCACGGTGACCGTCGCGGCGGGCACCACGCTGCGTCAGCTCAACGAAACCCTGTCGGCCCACGGTCTGTCGCTCAGCAACATGGGCGACATCATGGAACAGACGGTCGCCGGGGCCACCTCCACCGGCACCCATGGGACGGGGCGCGACACCGCCTCGATCGCCGCCCAGATCAAGGGGCTGGAGCTGGTCACGGCGGACGGCTCGGTGCTGCGCTGCTCGGCGACCGAGCACCCGGAGATCTTCGCGGCCGCCCGGGTCGGCCTCGGCGCGCTCGGCGTGGTCACGGCGATCACCTTCGGGGTGGAGCGGGAGTTCCTGCTCACCGCGCGCGAGGAACCGATGTCCTTCGACCGGGTGATGACGGACTTCGAACAACTCGTCGCCGAAAACGAGCACTTCGAGTTCTACTGGTTCCCCCACACCGGCAACTGCAACACCAAGCGCAACAACCGCAGCACCGGCCCCGCCTCCCCCGTCGGCCGGGTCAGCGGCTGGGTGGACGACGAACTGCTGTCCAACGGCATCTTCCAGGTGGCCTGCACGGTGGGCCGGGCGGTCCCCGCCACCATCCCCGGAATCGCCAAGATCTCCAGTCGCGCCCTGTCCGCCCGGACCTACACGGACATTCCTTACAAGGTCTTCACCAGTCCGCGCCGGGTCCGCTTCCTGGAGATGGAGTACGCGGTGCCGCGCGAGGCCGCCGTCCCGGCGCTGCGCGAACTGAAGGCGACCGTCGAGCGGTCGGGGCTGCGGGTCAGCTTCCCGGTGGAGGTGCGGACGGCGCCCGCCGACGACATCCCGCTGTCCACCGCCTCCGGCCGGGACACCGCGTACATCGCCGTCCACCTCTACCGGGGCACCCCGCACCGGGCGTACTTCACGGCCGCCGAGCAGATCATGACCGCGCACGGCGGACGCCCGCACTGGGGCAAGCTGCACAGCCGCGACGCCGCCTATCTCTCCGGGGTCTATCCGCGGTTCGGCGAGTTCACCGCGCTCCGCGACCGGCTCGACCCGGACCGGGTGTTCGGCAACGACTACCTGCGGCGGGTGCTCGGCGGCTGAGCCGCCCGGCCGGGAGCGGGAGCGCCCCGGTCCGCGCCCGCTCCGGCGCCTCCGGCCACGGCGTGGACATTCGTTCCAGCTCGCGGGGGGAAGCGGACTATAAACGAAACGGATCGTTCCGATTCTGACGTTCCTGTGAAACTTGCGGCCCAAAATGCGCCCCACTTCGAAGGATTCGGCGCCGGATCACCACGCCACGCCCGAACTCGGCTGGCGCGCCGCTCCACCCGAGCGGCCCAAATGGAGTACTGTGGCGAGCCCTGGCCCCGCTTTCCCGTCCGGCCGCCCGGACCCAACGGGAGGGGGCAGAGGGCGGCAACCAACCGGCCCGGGCAACTCGGCAAAGTTGTGGCAGGCTGCACCCGGGCAGGCCACACTCGTCTAGCGGGAGAGCAGCGACGCAACCGTGACGTCGGCAGGCACCACCCGGGAGGTCCCCATGCCCGAACTGCGTGTCGTGGCCGTCAGCAACGACGGCACACGGCTGGTGCTCAAGGCTGCGGACAGCACGGAGTACACACTTCCCATCGACGAGCGACTGCGCGCCGCGGTGCGCAACGACCGCGCTCGGCTCGGCCAGATCGAGATCGAGGTCGAGAGCCATCTGCGGCCCCGTGACATCCAGGCCCGTATACGTGCCGGCGCCACGGCCGAAGAGGTCGCGCAGATGGCCGGCATTCCCGTCGACCGCGTGCGCCGCTTCGAGGGCCCGGTGCTCGCGGAGCGCGCGTTCATGGCCGAGCGCGCCCGTAAGACACCCGTGCGCCGCCCCGGCGAGAACACCGGACCACAGCTCGGCGAGGCCGTGGCGGAGCGGCTGCTGCTGCGCGGCGCCGAGAAGGACACCGCGCAGTGGGACTCGTGGCGGCGTGACGACGGCACCTGGGAGGTGCTGCTGGTCTACCGGGTCGCCGGTGAGCCGCACTCGGCGAGCTGGACGTACGACCCGCCCCGGCGGCTGGTCCAGGCCGTGGACGACGAGGCGCGGACGCTCATCGGCGAGGCCGACGACACCCCGGAGCCCAGCTTCCCCTTCGTCCCGCGCATCGCCCGGCTGCCGCGCGACCGGGACCGGGACAAGGACAAGGACAGAGACCGGGACAGAGACTGGGACCGGGGGACATCTTCCGAGCAGGGCGACGACGAGGACGAGTCCGCCCTGCCGGTACCGGCGTCCGCCTCGGTGGATGACGGCCTCGGCGAGCGCGACTCGCTGACCAGTCTGCTGGAGGCCGTGCCCAACTTCCGTGGCGACATGGTCGTGCCCGAGGCACCGGTCGTGGCGCCGCCACCCCCGCCGGACGAGCCGGTGGAGGAGGCGGAGGCCGTCGAGCCGCCCGCCCCGGCGGCGAGCGCGGGTTCGGCGTACGCGGATGTGCTGATGCCCCGTTCCGTCGCGGGCCACCGCGACCGGCTGACCGGTACGACGGACCGCCAGGCGGAGGCGGACGGTGTCCGTCCGGGTCGCCGGGCCGCGGTGCCGAGCTGGGACGAGATCGTCTTCGGTACGCGGCGCAAGAAGCAGGAGTAGCCACCGGGCCGCTCGTTCTCCACAGGCTCCGGGCCCGTCACCGCAGTGCGGTGACGG
>NZ_RIBZ01000024.1:0-5856 GCF_003721215.1 Streptomyces botrytidirepellens | reverse complement strand
CCGTCACCACCCGAGACCAACATCTCCCACAAACCCTCAGGAGAAGCGACACCACCCGGAAAACGGCACCCCATACCCACAATGGCAATCGGTTCGCGGGCGGCCGCGCGAAGCTGCTGGTTCCGCTGCTTGAGCGTGTTGGTCTCTTCCAGCGACTTCCGGAGCGCCTGGACGACCTTTTCGTACGGTGCAGTCATCTGTTGTGACCCCGATCAGTCCTGTTCGAAGGGTTCGTCGTCACCGAGCGCCAGTTGCACGAGATCGTCGACGTCCAGCTCTGCGATCGCCCCCTCCTCCGCGGACTCCGCCCCTTCCGGCTCGTCCTCTCCGGAGGCGGCCAGCCGCACCAGGGCGTCCATCAGTCCCGCCGCGCGGAATCGGTCCAGGGGTACGGACGCCAGCGCGTGCCGCAGCCGCTCCTCGTCCAGACCGGGATCCGCGTCGTCGCCGTCGTCCGGGAACAGCTCGCCACGCAGATGACCCGCGAGCGAGGCCGGGGTCGGGTGGTCGAAGACCAGCGTGGTGGGCAACCGCAGTCCGGTGGCCGCGGTGAGCCGGTTACGCAGATCCACCGCGGTCAGGGAATCGAAGCCGAAGTCCTTGAACGCACGGTCCGCGTCGATCGCGGCGGCGGACGAGTGCCCCAGCACCACGGCGACCTGGGTCTGCACCAGATCCAGCAACGACTGCTCCCGCTCGGCGGCGGGCAGGTCCCGCAGCCGACGGGTTAGCTCGCCGGCCCCCTCGGCGTCGGCGTCGGCGGTCGCGGTCAGCGCCGCGGCCGCCTCGGGCAGGTCGGCGATGAGCGCGCTGGGCCGGGCGAGCGTCAGCGAAGGCGCGAAGCGTTCCCAGTCCACGTCGGCGACGGTCGCGCAGGCCCGGCCGTCGGCGAGTACCTGGTCGAGGGCGGCCACCGCCCGCTCCGGGTCCAGTACGCGAACACCGGAGCGGCGGAACCGTTCCTCGGCCACTCCGTCGGCCGCCATCCCGTCGCCGCCCCACGGCCCCCAGGCCACCGATGTGGCGGGCAGCCCCAGGCCGCGTCGGTGTTGCGCGAGGGCGTCGAGGTGTGCGTTGCCCGCCGCGTATGCGGATTGGCCCGCGTTGCCGAGGACCCCGGCGATGGAGGAGAACAACACGAAGGCGTCCAGTTCCAGGTCCGCCGTCAGCTCGTGCAGATGCCGCGCCGCATCCGCCTTCGCGGCCAGTACCCCGGCGAGCCGCTCCGGTGTCAGCTCGGTGACGACCCCGTCGTCCAGGACCCCCGCGGTGTGTACGACGCCGGTCAGCGGCGCGTCCTCGGGCATGCCGTCCAGCACGGCGGCAAGGGCCCGGCGGTCGGCGATGTCGCAGTCGGTGACGGTGACCCGCGCGCCGAGTCCGGACAGCTCCTGCCGCAGTTCCGCCGCGCCCGGCGCCTGTGCCCCGCGCCGGGAGACCAGCACGAGGTGGTCCGCGCCACGGGAGGCCAGCCGACGTGCCACATGCGCGCCCAGGGCGCCGGTGCCGCCGGTGATGAGGACCGTGCCGTGCGGCTGCCAGCCGTCGCCGTCTCCCCGCGTGGTGTCGCGCGTCAGCCGGGCCGCGTACACACCGGAGGAGCGTATGGCGACCTGGTCCTCGTAGCCGTTCGTGTGGCCGTTCGTGTGGCTGTCCGTGCGACTCGCGGCGAGGACGGACACCAGGCGGGTCAGGCTCCGCTTCCCGACGTCCTCGGGAAGGTCGACCAGGCCGCCCCAGCGCTGCGGCTGTTCAAAGGCCACCGTCTTGCCCAGGCCCCACAACTGGGCCTGCGCCGGGTTGGCCAACCGCTCGCCCGCTCCGACGGAGACCGCCGAGCGGGTCAGGCACCACAGGGGCGCTTCGGCCTCGGCGTCGGCCAAGGCCTGCACCAGCGTCAGCGTCATGGCGGTCGCGATGGGCACCGGTCCGTCGCCGGGTTCTTGCGCTTCGGCTTCGGCTTCGGCCAATAGGGACACCACACCATCCGCCGAGGTCGCGCGGATCCGGTCGGCGAGTGCTTCGCGGCTCGTCGTGGCGGCGAGGGTCAGCACGGTGACCTCAGCCGCGCCGCCCGCCCGCAGAGCCTGTGCGCACTGCTCGGCCAGTCCGTCCTGGGCGGCGGTCAGCCGCTCCGGCACTGCCAGCAGCCAGGTCCCCGACAGGCGGCCCGTACTCGGTACGGTCATCTGCTTCCACACCACCCCGTAGCGCCAACCCGACAGCGCCGACTGCTCCTGCTGCCGCTTGCGCCACGTCGACAGCATGGGCAGCACGGTGTCCAGCGGTGTGCCCGCGTCGACGCCGAGTTGGCCGGCAAGGGACGCCACATCGCCCTGCTCCACCAGGTTCCAGAACTCGGTTTCGGCACCGCTGAGGCCCACGTCGGTTGTGGTCACACCCTGGGTCTTGCGGTCCCGCAGCCAGAACCTCCGGCGCTGGAACGCGTACGTCGGCAGGTCCACCCGCTCGGCCCCGGTCCCGGCGAACACCGCCGCCCAATCGACCTTGGCGCCGCGTACGAACAGCTCAGCCACCGCCGTCAGCACGGTTTCGGGCTCGGCATGGCCCTCACGCAATGCGGCCACGGAAAACGCGGGGTCCACGCTGTCGGTTCCGGACCGGGTCAGTGCCGTCAGGACGGGGTCGGGCCCGATCTCCAGCAGTCGGCCGACGCCCTGCCCGCCCGTGGTCGCCTCGATCGCGTCATGGAACCGAACCGGCTGCCGGACCTGGTCCACCCAGTAGTCCGGGCTCGCCCAGTCCTTTTCGCCGACCGGCTCACCGGTGACCGTGCTGACCGCTGGGAGAATCGGTTGCCGGTACGTGACGCTCGCCGCGATCTCGGCGAACTCGGCCAGCATCGGCTCCATCAACGGGGAGTGGAACGCATGGCTGACGCGCAGCCGCGACACCCGGCGGCCCCGCTCCCGTGCGGCGTCCATCACCTGCTCGACCGCGTCCTCGTCGCCGGAGATCACCACGGCGGTGGGGCCGTTGACCGCTGCGACCGCCGCCCGCTCGCCGTCGGGAAGTCCGTGCAGAATCCCGGCGACCTCGGTCTCGGTGGCTTCGATCGCCGCCATCGCGCCGCCCGAGGGCAGCGCCTGCATCAACCGGGCGCGTCCCGCCACCAGCCGGGCGGCGTCGGCCAGTTCGAAGACCCCGGCGGCGTAGGCGGCGGCCAGTTCGCCGATCGAGTGGCCCAGCACCACGTCCGGGCGTACTCCCCAGGAGCGTAGGAGGTCCACCAGCGCGGACTGGACGGCGAAGAGCGCGGTCTGCGCGTAGCCGGTTTGGTCCAGCCACTCCGCCTCGGCGGAACCCTCGTCGGCGAACAGCACCTCCCGCACGGGCACCTTGAACGCGGCGGTGCCTTCCAGTTCTGTGTCGAGGCAGTCGCAGACCTCGTCCAGGGTCCTGGCGAAGGCCGGGAACCGTTCGTACAGCTCGCGGCCCATGCCGGGCCGCTGGCTGCCCTGGCCGGTGAACATCCAGGCCGTCCGGCCGTCGCCGACCACACCGGACACCACGGTGGCGTCGGTGGCCCCATCGGTGGCGTTGGTGGCATCGGTACCCTCGGTACCGGTCGGGGTTGCGAAGGCCGCCGCCCTGACGCGCAGCGCATCGCGGTCGCGCCCCAGCACCACGGCGCGGTGGTCGAGCACGGCGCGGGTGGTCGCCAGCGACATTCCGACATCGACCGCGGAGGGGGCGTGCTCCTCGTACGCGCCGAGGAAGGCGGTCAGACGCCCGGCCTGCGCCCGCACCGCCTGTTCGCTCCGGCCGGACAGCACCCAGGGGACCAGCGGCAGCTCGGCCGACGGCCGGTCCTCCCGCTCGTTCGGATCGTCCCAGCCCTCCGGCTCCGCAGCGACAGCCGGATCACCGGTCGGCGCTTCCTCGATGATGACGTGTGCGTTGGTCCCGCTGATGCCGAACGACGAGACACCCGCCCGACGTGGCCGCTCACCGCGCGGCCAGGCACGGGCCTCGGTCAGCAGCTTCACCGCCCCGGCTTCCCAGTCCACGTGGGACGAAGGTTCTTCCACATGCAGGGTCCGTGGCAGCCGCTGTGCCCGCAGCGCCATGACCATCTTGATCACGCTCGCCGCGCCGGCCGCGGCCTGGCTGTGCCCGATGTTCGACTTGATCGAGCCCAGCCACAGCGGCTCGGCTCCGGCGCGGTCCTGGCCGTACGTCGCCAGCAGTGCCTGCGCCTCGATCGGATCACCGAGCGTGGTGCCGGTGCCGTGCGCTTCGACGACGTCCACGTCGGACGGCGAGACCTTGGCGGCCTTCAGCGCCCGGCGGATGACGCGCTGCTGGGAGGGGCCGTTCGGCGCGGTCAGGCCGTTGGAAGCACCGTCCTGGTTGACCGCGCTCCCGCGTACGACCGCGAGCACGGGGTGCCCCAGGCGTTGCGCGTCGGAAAGCCGCTCCAGTACGAGGATTCCGCNGCGCGTCGGAAAGCCGCTCCAGTACGAGGATTCCGCCGCCCTCCGCCCATCCGGTGCCGTCCGCGGCGTCCGAGAAGGACTTGCACCGGCCGTCCCCGGCCAGCCCGCCCTGACGGGCGAACTCCAGGAAGATGCCTGGCGTGGCCATCACGGTGGCGCCTCCGGCGAGTGCCATCTCGCACTCGCCCGCGCGCAGCGCCTGGCACGCCAGGTGCAGGGCGACCGACGCGGACGAGCACGCCGTGTCCACCGACACCGCCGGGCCCTCCAGGCCCAGCACGTACGACAACCGGCCCGATGCGACGCTCGGCGTGCTGCCGGTGAGCAGATACCCCTCGGTCTCCGTATCCGGGTCGTCCTCCTGGCCACTGGCGTAGCCGTTGGCCGACACACCCGCGAACACGCCGGTCTGGGAACCGCGCAGGGACAACGGGTCGATGCCCGCCCGTTCCAGGGCCTCCCACGAGGTCTCCAGCAACAGCCGCTGCTGCGGATCCATCGCCAGCGCCTCACGCGGCGAGATCCCGAACAGCTCCGCATCGAACTCCGTGGCGTCCTCCACGAAACCCCCGACGGCCGCGATGTCGTCCAGCATCCGCGTGTCCCAGCCACGGTCCACCGGCAGCGGCGACATCCCGTCACCACCGGAATCCACCAGCTCCCACAACGTCTCCGGCGACGTCACACCACCCGGATAGCGGCAGCCCATCCCCACGATCGCGACCGGCTCATCGACAGCGCCCGCACGCACAGCGGGGCGATCTTCCGCGGCCTGCTCCTCGACCACGCCGAGCAGTTCCTCACGCAGATACCCGGCGAGGGAAGCAGGCGTGGGGTGGTCGAAGACGATCGTGGCGGGCAGTTGCAGGGCAGTGGCGGAGCCGAGCCGGTTGCGCAGGTCCACCGCGGTCAGCGAGTCGAAACCGAGATCCTTGAACGCCCTGGTCGTGTCGACCGCCGCGGCCGAAGCATGTCCGAGTACCCCGGCGACCGACGTCTGCACCAGATCCAGCAGCATGCGTTCCTGCTCATCCGCGGACAGCCCGAGCAGACGCCGGGCCAGCGCGCTGCCACTGCCAGTGGCGGACCGGCCTGCGGTGCGGCGCTGCTGCGGGGCGGCCGGGACGAGCGCCTGGAGCACACCCGGCAGACTGTCCCGGACCCCGGCCAGAGACGCGGTCCGCAGCGCGACCGGCACCGCAACGGGCTCATTGACCTGCAAAGCGGTATCCAGCAGCGCGAGCCCGTCCCGCGTGGACAGCGGCGGGAACCCCTGACGCCGAAGCCGGTCGATATCCGCCTCACCCAGACGACCCCCCATACCCTCGGCCTGCTCCCACATCCCCCACGCCAACGACACACCAGCCAGCCCCTGCGCCCGCCGCGACACCGCCAA
>NZ_RIBZ01000265.1:0-8364 GCF_003721215.1 Streptomyces botrytidirepellens | reverse complement strand
GACGGCGCCCGAGCAACGGCGAGGGCCGCCGGGATCGCACGATGCGATCCCGGCGGCCCTCGCCGCGTATGGCGCGGTTACGCGTGGACCACGTCCTTCTCCTCGGCAAAGTGGCACGCCGACTCGTGCGCCGCGAGCGAGTCGGTACCGGAGAAGCGCTCGGGGATGGCGAGCAGCGGCACCTCCTTGGCGCACTTGTCCTCGGCCTTCCAGCAGCGGGTGCGGAAGCGGCAGCCCGAGGGCGGGTTGGCCGGGGAGGGCACGTCGCCGGTGAGGATGATGCGCTCCCGGCCCTCCCGCGCCTCCGGGTCGGGCACCGGCACCGCGGACAGCAGGGCCTGGGTGTACGGGTGGGTCGGGTGGTCGTAGATCTCGGCGTCGGTGCCGATCTCGGCCATCTTGCCCAGGTACATCACGCCGACCCGGTCGGAGATGTGACGGACGATGGACAGGTCGTGGGCGATGAAGATGTAGGACAGGTTGAACTCGTCCTGGAGCTTCTCCATCAGGTTGATGACCTGCGCCTGCACCGACACGTCCAGCGCCGAGACCGGCTCGTCGCAGATGATGATCTCCGGGTTGAGCGCGAGGCCGCGGGCGATGCCGATGCGCTGGCGCTGGCCGCCGGAGAACTGGTGCGGATAGCGGTTGATGTACTCCGGGTTGAGGCCGACGACGTCCAGCAGCTCCTGGACCTTGCGCCGCCGGTCGCCCTTGGGCACGGCCTCGGGGTGGATCTCGTACGGCTCGCCGACGATGTCGCCCACCGTCATCCGGGGGTTGAGCGACGTGTACGGGTCCTGGAACACCATCTGGATGTTGCGGCGGACGGCCCGCAGGGCGCGCCCGGACAGCTTGGTGATGTCCTGGCCCTTGTAGAACACCTCGCCCGCGGTGGCGGTCTCCAGGGTCATCAGCAGCTTGGCGACGGTCGACTTGCCGCAGCCGGACTCGCCCACGATGCCGAGGGTCTCGCCCTGGTAGAGGTCGAAGGAGATGCCGTCGACCGCCTTGACCGCGCCGACCTGCCTCTTGAAGAGGATGCCCTGGGTCAGCGGGAAGTGCTTGACCAGGTTGCGCACCTGGAGGATCGGCTCCCCGCGGTCGACATGTGCGTCGAGGGCGGCCACGGCCTCGTCCTCGGTGGCGGCGTCGACCGTCGTCACCTCGGTGACACTGGGAGTGGCGGCGGCCGGTGCCGCGTCAGCCGGTTCCATGGCCTTGTCGGTCTTCTTGGCCTCAGCCATGGATCGTCTCCTTCCAGAAGTGGCACGCACTGCCGCGGCCCGGCAGCTCGGTGCCGTCCTGCTCGGTGACCGGCGCCAGCGGCGGGACCTCGGTGCGGCAGACGTCCTGGGCCTTCGGGCAGCGCGGGTTGAAGGCGCAACCCGAGGGGATCTTGAGCAGATTGGGCGGCAGCCCCTTGATCGCGTACAGTTCCTGGCCCTTGTGGTCCAGCCGCGGGATGGAGTCGAGCAGTCCCTTGGTGTACGGGTGCGCGGGCCGCTTGTACAGCTCGTGCACGGGGGCGGTCTCGACGATCCGGCCCGCGTACATCACCGCGATCTTGTCGGCGACGTCCGCGACCACACCCAGGTCGTGGGTGATCAGGATCAGGCCCATGTTGTACTCGCGCTGCAACTCCGCGAGCAGGTCCATCACCTGGGCCTGGACGGTCACGTCCAGCGCGGTGGTGGGCTCATCAGCGATGATCAGGTCCGGCTCCAGGGCCAGCGCCATGGCGATCATGATGCGCTGGCGCATACCGCCGGAGAACTGGTGCGGATAGTCGCTGACCCGCTGCTTGGCGGCGGGGATGCGGACCCGGTCCATCAGCTCGATGGCCTTGGCCTTGGCGTCCTTCTTGGACAGCCCCTGGTGGACCCGGAACATCTCGCCGAGCTGATAGCCGACGGAGAGCACGGGGTTCAGGGAGGACAGTGCGTCCTGGAAGATCATCGCGATCCTGTTGCCGCGGATCTTCCGGCGCTCCTCGGCGGACATCGTCAGCATGTCCTGGCCTTGGAAGAGGATCTCCCCCTGCGGGATCTTGCCGGGCGGCATGTCGAGGATGCCCATGATCGCCTGTGCGGTCACGGACTTTCCGGAGCCGGACTCACCGAGCACGGCGAGCGTCTCGCCCGCGTCCACGCTGTAGTTGACTCCGTTGACGGCCTTGGCGATGCCGTCGCGGGTATGGAACTCGACGTGCAGATCACGCACGTCGAGCAGCTTGCCACCGCTGTCCTCGCCCGAGCGGGGGGCGGGGACGTCCGCAGGCATGTCGGTGATGGTCACGTACGCCTCCCTCAGCGCAGCTTCGGGTCGAGGGCTTCGCGCACGGCGTCACCCATCATGATGAACGCCAGCACGGTGATGCTCAGGGCGCCGGCCGGGAAGAGCAGTACGTGCGGGAAGTTGCGGATGAACTGGGTTCCGTCCGAGATGTCGCCGCCCCAGGAGATGGAGTCGTCACCAAGCCCGAGACCCAGATAGGACAGCGTCGACTCAGCGACGATGTACGTGCCGAGCGAGATGGTTGCGACGACGATCACCGGTGCGATCGCGTTCGGCAGGATGTGCCGGAACAGGATCCGCCTGGTGCCGGCGCCCAAGGCCTTGGCCGCCACGACGTAGTCCGCGTGCTTGGTCGTGATGACCGCGCCGCGCATGACACGGGCGATCTGCGTCCAGCCCAGGAAGGCCAGCGCGCCCATGACCACCCAGACGGTGCGGTGGGTGAACGCGTTGAGTACGACCATCGAGCCGAGCAGGAACGGGATGCCGAAGAACACGTCGGTCAGACGCGAGATGAGGCTGTCCCAGAACCCTCCGAAGTAGCCGGCGAGCATGCCCATCAGACCGCCGAAGACGGTGACGAGGATCGTCACGCCGAGGCCGACGATGATCGAGTTGCGGGCGCCGTAGAGCACGCGCGCGTACAGGCTGCGGCCCGTGCCGTCGTAGCCGAACCAGTCCTCCTGGAAGACATGGCCGAGGTTCGGCTTGCCCAGGAAGTGGTTGGCCTGGTCGCCGGTGTTCGGGCTGGCGCTGGTGAACAGGCCGGGGAACGCGGCGATGAGCAGGATCAGCAGGATCAGCAGCCCAGAGACCACGAACAGCGGATTGCGGCGCAGGCCCCGCCAGGCGTCGGCGCCGAGGCTGCGCGGCTTCTCGGGCGCCGGACCGGCGTCCGAGGTGACGGGCGTGCCCGCGACGACCGCGGTGGCTTCCTCGCTCGCGGACGAGGTCTTGGTGAGGTCAGGCATAACGAATCCTCGGGTCCAGGACCGCGTAGAGCAGGTCGACGATCAGGCTGGCGAGGAGATAGACGAGCACCAGAACGGTGACGATGCCGACGATGACCGCGCCCTCGCGGCGTGCGAGCGCCTCGAAGAGCAGGTTGCCGACGCCGGTCACGTTGAAGATGCCCTCCGTCACGACGGCGCCGGCCATGAGGCTGCCGATGTCGGTGCCGAGGTAGGTGACCACGGGGATCAGCGAGTTGCGCAGCAGGTGCGTGGTAATGATCCGCCTGCGCGGCAGGCCCTTGGCGGTGGCGGTGCGGATGTAGTCGGCGGACCGGTTTTCCGCGATCGAGGTGCGGGTCAGCCGGGCCACGTACGCGAGGCCCACCATACCGAGCACCAGTGCCGGGACCAGCAACTGACCGAAGTCGGTGGAGTCCTGGACGGTCGGTGTGATCCACCCGAGGTTGTTTCCGAAGTACAGCTGGCACGCCAGACCGATGACGAAGATCGGGACGGAGATGACCACCAGGGTGAACAGCGTGACGGCGGTGTCGATGACCTTGCCGCGCCGGATGCCGGCGATGACGCCCAGGGTGATGCCGACGACGAGCTCGAAGGTCCAGGCCATGGCGGCGAGCCGGATCGACACCGGGAACGCCTGCGTGATCTCGTCGAGGACCGGCCGGTTACCGGCGATGGTCCTGCCGAAATCGCCCTGGAACAGACCCCCCATGTAGTGCAGGTACTGCTGCCACAGCGGAAGGTCCAGCCCTCTGTCGTGCCGGATCTGCGCGACCTGCGCGGGGTCCGGCGGCTTGTCACCCCACAGTGCCCGTACGGGATCGCCGGGGAGTACGTTGACCATGAGGAAGATCAACAGGGTTGTCCCGATGAACACCGGGATCATCTGGAGCAGTCGCCTCGCGACGTAGCGCCCCATTGGNGCGACGTAGCGCCCCATTGGTGCCTCCGTCCATTCCGGAGCCGCCCGCAGCGGCGCCCGGCATCGCCGGACGCCGCTGCGGGACGGAATGCTCCGTAGCGACTTACTTCTTGAAGACCTCGACGTTCCAGAGGATCGGGTCGCCGGCCTGGTCGAACTCGATCTTCTTCACGTTGTTCGAGTAGGCCGAGTTGACCTTCTTGTAGAACATGGGGATGCCGGGCATCGAGTTCCGCAGTTCCTTCTCGGCGTCCTGGTACAGCTTCGCCGACTCATCCACTGACTTGGCCTTGTCGGCCTTCTTCACCAGCGCGTCGAACTTCGGGTCGGAGAAGTCGCCCCTGTTGCCGTCGACGCCGGTGCCGTAGAGGTCGGCGAGGAAGTTGCCGTTGAACGGGTAGTCGAGCACCCAGCCGGAGCGGTAGATCGACTTGACCTTCTTCTGGTCACGGATCTCGGTGTCGGCCTGGAAGTCGGTGACCGGGTCGCCCACGCAGTTCACGCCGGTCGCCTTGGTGATGCTGTTGCAGGTCGCGGTGACCCAGCCCTTGTGCGGCTGGTCGGCGTTGTACTGGATCGAGATCTTGTTGCCCGGGACGCCGCCACCTTCCTTGATCAACTGCTTCGCCTTGGCCGGGTTGAACTTGCAGATCTCACCGCACGCGTCGGCCTGGTAGCCCTTCACACCCTTGGCGACCCAGCCGGTGGCCGGCTCACGGTTGCCGAAGAAGGTGGTCTTGGCGATGGTCTCGCGGTCGATCGCCATCGACAGGCCCTGGATGACCTTGGCGTCAATGTTCTTCCACTGCTTCGTGTAGAAGGCGGGGTTGATCGTGTCGAGCGCGGAGAAGTCGGTGTTGATGGCTCGCTTGCCGAAGTCCTGCTTGTAGTTGGCGAGCTCGCTGTCCGGCACTATCGGCATGGTGTCGACGTTGTCCGAGCGCAGGTCGTTGTACGCGGACTGCGGCGTCGTGTACGCCTTGAAGTTGATGCCGCCGTTCTTCGCCTTGTTGCTGCCCTTGTAGCCGTCCCAGGCGGCGACCTGGACCGACTTCTTGTGCTCCCAGCTCTTGAACTTGTACGGGCCGTTGCCGACCGGGCTCTCGCCGAACTTCTTCGGGTCCTTCAGCGCCCCCGAGGGCAGCGGGTAGAAGGACTGGTAGGCGAGCTTGTACGCGAAGTACGGGATCGGGTTCGACAGCTTGATGGTGAAGGTGTTGTCGTCGACGACCTTCAGGCCGGACATGGCCTTGGCCTTGGCCTTGCCCTTCTCCGGGTGGACCTGGTCGTAACCCTCGATGTCGCGGTACCAGGCGCTGTTCTGCTGCCCGTTGGCCGGGTTGGCGTCCCAATTCCATGTGTCGACATAGGACTTGGCGGTGACCTTCTCGCCGTTGTGGAAGGTCCACCCCGGCTTCAGCTTGACGGTCCACACGCTGTTGTCGGAGTTCGGCGTGACCGACTCGGCGTTTTCGTACGTGATATTGCCGGACTTGTCGTATCCGACGAGACCCGTGAAGAGGGAGTCGATGACGACGCTGCCGTACGCCTCCATGGTGTTGGCCGGCATCAGCGAGTTCTGCGGCTCACCGTTGGCGTAGCTGACGATCCCCTTGGGGTCGATCTTCCTGTTGGCATTGTCGCCGCCACTGTCACTGCCGCCACCACAAGCGGTCGCGGCCATCGCCACGACCGCGGCCATCGCGACCCACTTGGCGCTCTTGGCACCACGCATGGGTTTGCCTCCTCCGGAGTCCTCTGCTGCTTCGAGAGGGGTGTCCGGATGGCACGCTGACACCCCTGACAGCGAATGGGACCGGACCCCCCAGATGCGCTCGAAGGCCCGCGCTCCCCACAGCGTGCGACCCGTTGACCCGAGCTCAATGGACCCCATGATTGAGCACGCCAGCCCCGTAAACCACACCTTATGGGTCTCGCTTTGGTCACATCATCTACGCGCGGAGCTTCGAAATCCGGACAAAACTGCCGCAGACAGACACACGCGAAACGGACTGTTAACACATCATGCGGAGTCTCAACTCCGATATCCGGACACCACTCGCCGGATATCCCCTTGACGAGCGGCTTCCTGAAACGGTGACAGCCCGGGCCCCGCCGTGGAAGCGGAAGCCCGGGCCGTCAGTGGCGCACGGAGGCGAATATCAACGCTTGGCGCGCGACGCGGCGCGGCCGCGCTCCTTCTGGTCCAGTACGACCTTGCGGATGCGGACCGTCTCCGGGGTCACCTCGACGCACTCGTCGTCGCGGCAGAACTCCAGGGACTGCTCCAGCGAGAGCAGCCGCGGCGGCACCAGGGACTCCGTCACATCAGCGGTCGAGGACCGCATGTTGGTGAGCTTCTTCTCCTTGGTGATGTTCACGTCCATGTCGTCGGCGCGCGAGTTCTCGCCGACGATCATGCCCTCGTACACCTCGGTGCCGGGCGAGGTGAACAGCACGCCGCGCTCCTGGAGGTTGGTCATCGCGAAGGCGGTCACCGCGCCCGAGCGGTCGGCCACCAGGGAGCCGCTGTTACGGGTGCGCAGCTCGCCGAACCACGGCTCGTGGCCCTCGAAGATGGAGTGCGCGATACCGGTGCCGCGGGTCTGGGTCAGGAACTCGGTGCGGAAGCCGATGAGGCCGCGGGACGGCACGATCCACTCCATGCGGATCCAGCCGGAGCCGTGGTTGGTCATGGTCTCCATGCGCCCCTTGCGGGTCGCCATCAGCTGGGTGATGGCGCCGAGGTGCTCCTCCGGCGCGTCGATGGTGAGGCGCTCGATCGGCTCGTGGAGCTTGCCGTCGACCTCCTTGGTGACGACCTCGGGCTTGCCGACGGTCAGCTCGAAGCCCTCCCGGCGCATCGTCTCGACCAGGATCGCCAGCGCCAGCTCACCGCGGCCCTGCACCTCCCAGGCGTCGGGGCGCTCGGTCGGCAGCACGCGCAGCGAGACGTTGCCGACCAGCTCCTTGTCGAGGCGGTCCTTGACCAGCCGGGCGGTGACCTTGTGGCCCTTGCCGCCCTTGCCGACCAGCGGCGAGGTGTTGGTGCCGATGGTCATCGAGATCGCCGGCTCGTCGACGGTGATCAGCGGCAGCGCGATCGGGTTCTCCGGGTCGGCCAGGGTCTCGCCGATCATGATGTCCGGGATACCGGCCACGGCGCAGATGTCGCCGGGCCCGGCCACCTCGGCGGGCTTGCGGGTGAGCGCCTCGGTCATCATCAGCTCGGTGATGCGGACGTTGGAGATCGAGCCGTCACGCTTGATCCAGGCCACGGTCTGGCCCTTCTTCAGCTCGCCCTGCTCGACGCGGAGCAGCGCGATCCGGCCGAGGAAGTTGTCCGCGTCCAGGTTGGTGACGTGGGCCTGGAGCGGGGCGGCCGCGTCGTACTCGGGCGCCGGGACGGTCTCCAGCAGGGTGACGAAGAACGGCCAGAGGCTGTCGCTGTCGGCCGGGACGGTGCCGTCCTCCGGCTTGGTCAGCGAGGCGATGCCGTCACGGGCACAGGCGTAGACGATCGGGAACTCGATCTGCTCCTCGGTCGCGTCCAGGTCCAGGAACAGGTCGTACGTCTCGTTGACGACGTCGTCGATCCGGGAGTCCGGGCGGTCCGTCTTGTTGATGCACAGGATGACCGGCAGCTTGGCCTGGAGCGCCTTGCGCAGCACGAAGCGGGTCTGCGGCAGCGGGCCCTCGGAGGCGTCCACCAGCAGCACCACGGCGTCGACCATGGACAGACCGCGCTCGACCTCGCCGCCGAAGTCGGCGTGGCCGGGGGTGTCGATGATGTTGATGGTGACGGGGTCGCTGCCGTCCGCCGGGTGGTACTTCACCGCGGTGTTCTTCGCGAGAATGGTGATGCCCTTCTCGCGCTCCAGGTCGTTGGAGTCCATGACCCGGTCGTCGACCTGCTGGTGCGCGGCGAACGCGCCGGCCTGCTTGAGCATGGCGTCGACGAGGGTCGTCTTCCCGTGGTCGACGTGGGCGACGATGGCAACGTTACGAATGTCGTGGCGCGTGGGCATACGAGCGCGCTTCTCCCGGTTTCGTGGGTGGCAGCGCGCTCCTTTGTCCGGCGCGCCTTTCCGCCGGGCTGCTTACGCCACGGCCTCACCCCATGGTAAGGGGACGGCGCGGGGACGGATGCCGCCACCCGTCCCCGCGCCG
>NZ_RIBZ01000264.1:0-13875 GCF_003721215.1 Streptomyces botrytidirepellens | reverse complement strand
GGCCTCACCGCCGCCCTCGCCGTCGGCGCCGGAACGGCCGCCGCCACCGGCGGCAGCGCGGGCGCCGCGCCCGCCACCTTCGCCCACCCGGGCATGCTGCACGCCTACGGCGAACTCAACCGCGCCAAGGTGCGGGTCGCCGCGGGCACCGAGCCGTGGCTGTCCGGATGGAACCGCCTGACCGCCAACCGCCACTCCGCGAGCACCTGGGCCCCCAACCCGCAGAAGACCATCATCCGCGGCGGGACCGGCGAGAACTACGGCATCCTCTACAACGACATCCACGCCGCCTACCAGAACGCCCTGCGCTGGAAGATCGCGGGCACCACCGCCCACGGCGACACCGCCGTCAGGATCCTCAACGCCTGGTCGGCCACCCTCACCACCCTCACCGGCAACGCGGACCGCTTCCTGGCCGCCGGACTCTACGGCTACCAGTTCGCCAACGCCGCCGAGCTCATGCGCGGCTACAGCGGATTCGACCTCGGCCGCTTCCAGACGATGATGCGCACCGTCTTCTACCCGCTCAACAACCAGTTCCTCAACCAGCACAACGACGCCTGCATCACCAACTACTGGGCCAACTGGGACCTGTGCACGATGAACTCGATCCTGGCCATCGGGATCCTGTGCGACGACGCCGCGAAGTACGACCAGGCGGTGAACTACTTCAAGAACGGCGCGGGCAACGGCTCGCTCCGCCACGCCGTCCCGTATCTGTACGACAACGTCGACGGCTACGCCCTCGGCCAGTGGCAGGAATCCGGCCGGGACCAGGGCCACACCATGATGGGCATGGGCCAGATGGGCGCCTTCTGCGAAATGGCCTGGTCCCAGGGCGACGACCTGTACGGCTACGACGGCAACCGCTTCATGAAGGCCGCCCAGTACGTCGCCAAGTACAACCTCGGCCACGCGGTGCCCTTCACCACCTACACCTGGGGCACCGGCCAGAACTGCGCCCAGCAGTCGCACACCGTGATCTCCGCCGCGAGCCGCGGCCAGGTCCGGCCCGTCTGGGACCTCCTGTACTACCACTACGGCCGCAGGCGCGGTCTGGACGTGCCGTACATCAAGGCCATCGCCGAGAGCGTCCGGCCCGAGGGCGGCGGCGGTGACTACGGCTCGACCAGCGGCGGCTTCGACCAGACCGGCTTCGGCACCCTGCTGTACGCCAAGTGACCACACGGCCTGTACGCCACGTGACCACGCGGCGACCCGACCCGGCCCGGCGACCCGCGTGGCCGGGCCGGTTCACCTCCTGGCTACCCTGAATTCCCGAGCTGGGCCCTCCTCACTGCTGACGGCGCCTGAGCCACACCGACGACAGTGAACAGGAGTACGGCCCGACATGAACGCCCGTGTCCGCACACCCTCACGCAGCGCCCTGCCCCGATGGGTGCGCCGCACGGCCCTCGGCCTCGGGCTGGTGGTCTCGGGGCTGGTGGCGCTCATCACCCTCGGTGCGATCGTTCCGGCCGTTCCCGTCCTCGGCTACTACGCGACCACCTGGGTCGGGCCGCGCCCGCTGTGGTACGTGGTCTTCGGCCTGCTCATCGCCGCGGGCGCGGTGGTGGCGTGGAAGCGCGGGAAGCGCAGGACGGCGGTGTGGACCACGGCCACCTCGGCGGTCACCGCCATCGGCGCGGCCACCGTGCTGATCACGCAGCTGCTCTACGCCCACTCCCAGAACGTGCCGGTGTCGGCCGCCGACGTCCTGGCCGTCGACCAGCCCACGGCCCCGCCGGACCACGTGATCGGCTTCGACCGCGTCGAGGGCCGCACGCTCAGGGCCGGGCTGTGGACGCCGCGCGCGGAAGACAGCCAAGGCGACAAGCCCATGGTGGTGTGGATCCACGGCGGCGGGTTCGCCACCGGCAGCCGGTACCAGCGGGCGGGCGACTACCGCTGGCTCGCGAACCACGGCTACCCCGTCCTGTCCATCGACTACCGGCTCACGCCGCCACCGCGCTGGAAGGACGCCTCCGACGACGTCGTCTGCGCCATGTCCCGGCTCGCCAGGCTGGCCCGCCCGTACGGCGTCGACACCTCCCGCACCGTGCTGGTGGGCGGCTCCGCGGGCGGGAGCCTCGCGCTGAACGTCGCGTACGGGCTGAAAACCGGACGCATCGCCAGCAGCTGCACCGCGCGGCTGCCCGCGCCGCCGGTCGCCGTCGCCGGGTTCTACCCGGCCGCGGACCTCAAGGGCACCTGGCAGGACAACGGCCTGCTGGGCTACGGACGCGAGATCACCGAGGGCTACACCGGCGGCACCCCCGCCCAGTACCCGGAGCGCTACGCCTACGCCTCCGCCATCAACCGCGTCCGCCCCGGGTTGATGCCGTCCCTCCTGGTCACCGGCGCCTCCGACCACCTCATCCGGGAGTCCCGGGTCCGCGGGCTCGCCGACCGGCTGCGGCAGGCCCAGGACGACGTCCGGTTCAACGCCATCCCCTACAGCGACCACGCCTTCGATGACACGTACCACAGCATCGCGGGCGCGGTCGGCCGCAACCTCCTCCTGCGCTTCCTGAACGGCACCGCGTCGCGCGCCTAGTCCGGGGGTGACGGCGGGGCGGCGGGCGGCGCGAGGGGGGCGATGCCCAGAGCTCGGGACGCGTCGTCCAGGGAGTCCTGGCGCTGCCGGGCGTAGTGCTCCACGGGGTCGTGTACGGGGCGGTCCAGCACCCCGGCCAGCCAGTCGGCGTCGAGGGGCGGGTCGGCCGTACCGGGGTCGGCCACCGGGCGGGGCAGGACGTCCTCGTAGACGATCGGCTCCGCCGTGATCCAGCCGCCGTGCAGCAGCCCGGCCAGCCCGGCGGGCGGCCCCAGACCGTCGCGGCGGCGGGCCGCGGGGTCGGTGGCGCGGTAGGTGAAGTATGCGAGGTCCTGCCGGGCGAGTCCGGCCTCCGTGGCGGGCAGGCACATGGCCCAGATCTTGGCGGCGGCCTCCTGGCGGGAGAGCACCGGGTCGATGGCGAGCAGCCGGTCGGTCTCGGCCGTCATCGCGTCGTAGCGGGCCCATCCCGCGGGGGTGAGCGCGATCCCACGGGCCTCCACCGCGCAGCGCGCGCCGAAGGACGCACGGCGCAGCAGGACGCCCGGGCCGTCCCAGTGCGGCGGACCCTGGATCCCACCGGTCATGGCGACGCCGCGGTCCGCCATGCGCCGGTGCAGGTCGTCGAGGTCGAAAACCCGGGGTGTGAGGTCCACCGGTGCGCGGGAGGGCAAGAAGGCGGCGGTGGCGAGGTCGAGGAACCGCCGCGCGCCCTCGGGCGGCAGCCCGTGTTCGGCCTCGGCGCGTTCGGCAAGGCGAAGCAGCTCCGGCGGGAAGACTCGCTGCTGGCGTTCGGCGGTGAAGGACCGGCGGTCGCCGGGGACGAGGACGGAGGTGAACACCCGGAAGGGGGCGCGGGCCAGTTCCCCGGGGTCGACCGGCCGGAACAGCGTCGAGACGACCGGGGCCGGGCGGGCCGCCGCGTCCCCCGGGGCGTAAGCGCCGACCGGGCACATCCCGAGAGCGGCGAAGATCTGGCCTACGGCGTGCAGCTCGCCGGGTGTCGCGACCCGGATGGCGGCGTGCCGCTCGGCGCGCACCCGCTCGATGCCGCCCAGGCGCCGTGCCCGGTCCCCGTCCCGGCGCAGCACATCGGCGTCGACCCGCGCGGCCACGTCCACGAGCGTGGCGTGGGCGGGCACCTCGCGGGCGTACGCGTCGGAGAGGGCGCGGGCGAATCGGGCGCGTAGCTGCCAGGGGGGTACCGCGTTCACGGGTGTCCTTCGGAAGTGGTCGGCTGTCCGCGGGCTTCGGCGGGGCGTGTCAGCCGGGGGTCGTGGCGAGCGGGGAGTCGACGCGGGCGCCGAAGGCCTCGGTCGTCCAGGTCACGAACTCCTCCGCCGCCTCGCGGATGGCGTCGACGCCCGCGGGCACCAGCGGGTTGGGGTCGGTGGACCGGTGCACGGCGAGGACCTTGCGGCGCGGGCCGCGGGTCCGCATGCGGCGCATCGTGATCGCCCGGTCGATGCCGAGGGAGAGGGCGGGGACCAGCGCGACACCGAGGTTCTCCCGCACGATGCCGCGGATGACGTCGTAGTCGTTGCTGGTGAAGCGGACTTCGGGGCGGAATCCGGACTGGGCGCAGAGCCGCAGGAGGTTGTGGTGGGCGGCGGTGCCCTCGTCGTTGGTGACCCAGATGGCGCCGGAGAGTTCCCGCAGGTCCACGTGGTGCGCGTCGGCGGTGTGCTGTTCCGGGCCGCAGAGGATGAGCAGTTCCTCGTCGAGGATCGGGCGGAGCGTCAGTTCGCCGGGCCAGCTCTCGGGGACGAGGTCGTACGCGTAGACGAGGCCGAGGTCCGCCCGGCCCTCGCACACGGCCAGGGCCACGTCCGTGGGGTCGCCGTCGTTCTGAAGGGTGATCTCGGCGTCGGGCAGCCGGGCGACCAGCCTGCGCAGCGCCTTGGGCAGGAGCTGGGCGCTCACGGTCGGGAACGCGGCCACCCTGAGCCGTCCCCGGTTGCCGTCGGCGTACGCGCGGATGTCCTCCTCGGCCTCCTCCAGCCGGGACAGCAGGGCGGTGGCGTGGCGGCCCATCTGGAGGGCTGCCGTGGTCGGCCACAGGTTGCGCGGGCCGCGTTCGAAGAGCCGTACGCCCAGAGCCCGTTCCAGCGCGGCGATCTGCTGGGACACCGCCGAGGTGGTGTAGCCGAGCTCCTTGGCGGCCCCGCTGAGCGAGCCGGTGGACAGCACCGCCTGGAGGGTCTGGAGATGCACCATGTTCAGCATGATCGTGTCCCGGGTGCCGTCGGCTCCGCGCAGCCGCCGTGCAGCCATCGGATGAGGGTGAGCGCGTCCCAGACGGGGCGGCCGGTGGCGGCCTTGATGGAGGCGGAGTAGGGCGGGAGGTTGGTGCATTCGAGGACGAACGCGCCGATGCCGGGGTGCTCTTCGAGCACGGCCTGTGCCGCGGCCACCACCTCGGCCTCCGCGCGCGGCACGTCGAGGGTCTCGTCGTCGCCGGTGAGCACGGGGAAGAGGTGCTCGGTGTGTTCCAGACCGGCGAGGTGGACGCGGTCGCGCAGGGCGGGCCCGACGCCGACCGCCTGGAGGTGGGCGTCGGTGAGCGTGCTCGCGTTGACCGTGAGCACACAGCACTTCTGGTCGTGGCGCAGCGTCTGGAGCACCAGGGGGACCTGGAGGAGGCTGGAGGTGGCCACCGGGACCCGCAGGGCGTCGGCGAGTTCCGGCTGGTGGACGGCGAGGAAGCCGCAGCAGGTGGTCACGGCGGCCGCCCCGGCGTCCTGGAGGCCGGTGGCGGCGGCCGTGAGCGCGGGCAGCAGGCCCTCGGCCGAGCGCTCCACCACCTGGCGGGTGCCGGCCCCCGGGGCGACCGCCATGGCGACGGGGAAGTCGAAGCTGGCGGGGTTGCCCACGTCACCGGACGGGCGGGGAATCCGGTTGTCCAGCATGACGATCCCGATGTCCGCCATCGTCTCTACTCCTTCGTCAGTGTGGTGCGGTGGGTCTCCTCGAGCGCTATCACGCAGATCAGCGAGATGACCGCCGCCCCGATCACGTACCAGGAGACTGCCATGCCCGACCCGGTGGCGGACACCAGCGCGGCGGCGACCAGTGCCGCCGGTGCCCCGGCGACCACGCTGGACATCTGGTACGCCACGGAGGCTCCGGTGTAGCGGTAGCGGGTGGGGTACTGCTCGGCGTACAGGACGCTGTTGAGCGCTCCGGTGGGGCCGTAGCCGCACACCAGCGCCAGGATGATCGCCAGCGCGATCAGATACGGATTGCGCGTGTCCAGCAGCCAGAAGAAGGGCACCGCGAACAGGGCGATGAACAGGGTGCCCGCGAAGTACACCGGGCGGCGTCCGATCCGGTCCGACAGCGCGGCGTACAGCGGCATCGCCGGGAGCAGCAGCGCGGCGCCGATGAGCACCCCGCTCAGCGCCCAGGACTGCGGCAGTCCCAGATCGCCTTCGACGTAGGACAGCGAGTACACGGTGAAGAGGTAGTAGCCGATGGTGGACGCGGCCTGCACGAAGATCAGCAGGAGGGTCTGCTTCTTGGCGTGGCGCAGGACCTCCGCGAGGGGCAGCTTCGGCCGCCTCCGCGCGTCCTTGAGCGCCTGGAACTCGGGCGGTTCTGGCAGCCGTTTCCGCAGGTAGAGGCCGAAGGCCACGAGCAGTCCGCTGAACAGGAACGGGATCCGCCAGCCCCAGCCGAGGAACTGCTCCTCCGGCAGCAGCGAGAACAGCGCCACCATGCCCGCCGAGGCCAGCTGCCCCGCCGGTACGCCCAGCTGGCAGGCCGAGGCGTACAGCCCGCGGCGTTCCGTGGGGGCGCTTTCGACGATGAGCAGTGCCGCGCCACCCCATTCGCCGCCGAGTCCGATGCCCTGGAGCATGCGCAGGAACACCAGCAGGATCGGGGCGAGGACACCGACCTGGCCGACGGTGGGCAGCAGCCCGATCGCGAAGGTGCCGATACCCATGATCAGCAGGGTGGCCACCAGGGCCTGCCTGCGGCTGAGCCGGTCGCCGAAGTGGCCGAAGATAACACCGCCGAGGGGCCGGAAGAAGAACGCGACACCGAAGGTGGCCAGGGAGGTCAGGGTGCCCGCGGTGGAGCCGAGGTCGGAGAAGAACACCTTGGGGAACACCACTGCGGCGGCGCTGCCGTAGAGGAAGTAGTCGTACCACTCGATGGCGGTGCCGGTGAAGCTCGCCCGGGCGGCCCGCATGGCGGTCGGATGGTCGACCGTGGGGACGGCGGAATCAGGCGGTGTGGAGAGTGTTGCGTGAGCCTCCATGAGCGGATCCTTCCGGGAACCTGCACGTGCTGTGAAGAGGGCGGACGATCGGGCAGGGGGATACGGCGGGGGCGGGCCGGGTCAGTACACGGGGCGGCCGGTGGACCGTCCGGTCAGCACGGCCTCCCAGGGCGCGACGGGCGGCGGCGCGTCCTTGTGCTCGGGTACGGGGACGTGGACGACCGACGGCCCCTGGCGGCCGACGGACTCCTTGACCAGCACGTCCAGCTGGTCGAGCGTGGTGGCCCTGGCGCCCGGGAGACCCATGCCGGTGGCCAGCGGGACCGGGTCGATCGGCCCTGGGTCCACCCCGAAGTAGCGCCGCTCGAGGAACAGGTGCTGGAGCATTTTGATCCAGCCCATGGAGGTGTTGTCCAGCACGACGTAGGTGATGGGGAGCGCGAGGCGGGCCGCGGTCTCCCAGTCGCCGACGCCCATGGCCAGGCTGCCTTCGGTGGTGACGCACAGGACGCGCTCGCCCGGGTGGGCGACGGCCACGCCGATCGCCGCCGGGATGGCGTAGCCCATCGGCCCGTGGCCGCGGGGGATCACCACCCGCCAGCCCTCCCCCGCGCTCTCCCAGTACGCCGAGAGGTTCGGCGTCGGGGTGCCGGGGTCGGCCACCACCCAGGCCCGCGGGCCGAACACCCGGTGCAGGACCCGGATCACCTCGCGGGGCCGGAGCCGCCCCTCGCCCGGGTCCGGCAGCTCGTCGGCGGCGGTGCGCGCCCAGGCGTCCCGTACGGCGGCGATGTCCGCCTCCCGTGCCGCCCGGGCCGCGGCGGGGGCGGCCGGGAACCGGTCGCGCAGCTGGTCCAGCACGGTCGCCGCGTCACCGACGAGGGGCACGCTGCCGGGAAAGTTGCGGCCCGCGCGGGAGGCGTCCGCGTCGATCTGCGCCACCCGGACACCGGGGTCGCGGGGCGGGGAGGTGTAGCCGTTGGTGTCGGTGGAATTGGCCCGGCTGCCCACGATGAGAACGGCGTCGGCACCGGCCAGGTAGTCGTTGGCGTAGCCGCGGCAGCCGTTGCCGCCCGCGACGCCGAGGGAGAGCGGATGGTCCTCCGGGACCGCGCCCTTGCCGTGGATCGTGGTGGCCACCGGGAGCGCGCCGTGCTCGGCGAGCGCGAGCAGTTCCCGCCAGGCGCCCGAGGCGTGGACACCGCCGCCCGCGAAGATCACCGGTCGCTCCGCGCGCGCCAGATCCGCGGCGACGCCCGCGACGGCGAACTCGGAGGCGCCGGGGCGGGCCGCCGGGAGCACCGGTTCGCCCTCGGGAACGGCGACCGCCGCGTGCTCCTCCAGGACGTCCTCGGGGAAGATCAGCGCGACCGGTCCGGGGCGGCCGCCGGTGGCGGTGGCGACGGCCTCCGCGACCAGCGCGGGGATGTCCGCGGCACGCTCCGCGGTACGGCACCACGTGGTGACGGCGCCGAAGAGCGCTTCCTGGTCGATCTCGGTGATGGCGCCGGAGCCACGGCTGCGCCGGTGGATGTCACTGGTGATCGCCAGGACCGGCACGCTGGAGGCGTACGCCTCGCCCAGGCCACCGGCCAGGTAGACCGCGCCGCCGCCGCTGGACGCCTCGCACACGCCGATCCGCCGGTGGGTCCTGGCGTAGCCGTCGGCCATGTAGCCCGCGTGCCGTTCGTCCCGGGCGAGTATGTGGCGCAGGGCGTCGGTGTGCCGCGCGAACACGTCGTACAGGACGACGCCGGTGTCGCCGGGGACGCCGAAGACGGTGTCGACGCCGTGCCGGACGAGCGTCGCGACGAGCAGTTCGGCCCCGGTCGGATTCGTATCGCAAGCCATGGCGGGCTCCGTTCGGAAGACGGATCGGAAGACAGCGCGGGAAGCGGCTCGGAAGACGGCTCAGAAGACGGCGGTTTCGAGTTCGAGCGCCCGGTCGGTGAACCGGGACAGCCGCAGCGCGGAGAGGTCCAGGGGCGGGGCGCCCGTCAGCCACCACTCGGCGAGCGCCGCGCCGACCGCCGGGGACTGCATGAAGCCGTGACCGGAGAAGCCCGCCGCGACCCACAGCCCCGGCACCTCGTCGACCGGGCCGACGATCGCGTGGTCGTCGGCGGTCATCTCCCGCAGCCCGGCCCAGCCCCGGGTGACCTCCAGCCCTTCCAGCGAGGGGAAGCGGTGGGACAGCGCACCGGCCAGGGACTCGACCCGCGACCAGTCCACCGTCGCCTGTTCGCTGCTGGGCGCGTCCCGGTCGTTGCCGCCGACGATCGCCGTCCCGGCCGCCTCGGGGTGCACATACGCGCCACTGGCCATGTCGACGGCGAGCGGCAGCCCGCCGTGCAGGGCGGGCAGCGGGCCGGTGGCGAACGCCTGCCGGGGGTGCGGCCGTACGGGGATGTCCACCCCGCACAGCCGCCCCACCCCGCGGACCTGCGGCCCCGCGGCGAGCACGACCAGCTCGGCGTCGAGCGTGCCGTTCGCGGTCCGCACGCCGCGTACCGCGCCGTCGGCGTCCGTGACGATCCCGCGGAACTCGGTGTGCTGCCGGAGCTCCGCCCCTCGGGCCCGCGCTCCGCGCAGATATCCGGCGACGGCGTCGGCCGGGGAACCGGACCCGTCCTCGGCGGAGTAGGTCGCACCCAGCAGGTCGTCGGTCCGGATCCCGGGAAAGAGGTCGGCCGCCTGCCGCGGGTCGAGCATCGTCACGTCGACGCCGAGGGACCGCTGGAGTTCCGCGTTCTTCTCGAAGGTACGGAGGGTGGCGAGGTCCGAGATGAGGAAAAGGTAACCATGTTGACGGAAATGCATCGGCGCGCCGGTCATTTCTTCGAAGTCACGCCAGAAGGGGAGCGAGCGGCGCACCAGCTCGATATTCACGCGCGTCGAGAACTGCTGCCGGATGCCTCCGGTCCCGTACGCTGTCGTGCCTTCTCCCGGCAGTCCGCGTTCCACCACGGTGATATCGCGGTATCCGCGTTCGCTCAGGTGGAAGGCGATGGAGGTACCGATCACGCCNATCGCGGTATCCGCGTTCGCTCAGGTGGAAGGCGATGGAGGTACCGATCACGCCGCCGCCGACGATGATGACGCGGCCGCCGTTCAGTGTTTCCCGGCGCAATTGGAACCTCCTGAAGGGCGTGCGGTCACGGTGTTGCGTCAGTTGTAGACCCGGCTCCCACGGCGAACAAGAGGCACGAGATGCAGTGATACTTCACGCGCCGTAAAGCGTTCGTTCACCTCTCACCCGGACAGGAATTCAGAAAGCGCCCGAGTACGCCTCGGAAAAGAGAGCCGGCATCGCCTCACGGCGCGGCGTCGCCCCGCTCCGTGGCCTGCGCGAGCACCTCCGGCAGATCGCCCAGCCGGTCCAGCCCCCGGACCGCCTGGGCCATGCGGTGGTTCCCGGCCAGACGCTCCCGGTGCCGGTGCAGAAAGGACCAGTAGCCGGTGGTGTAGGGACAGGCCCGCTCACCGGTCCGGTCCCCCGGGCGGTAGGCGCAGGGGCCGCACAGATCGCTCATCCTGTTGATGTACGCCCCGCCGGAGGTGTACGGCTTGGTCGTCATGAGCCCGCCGTCGGCGTACTGCGACATGCCGACGACGTTCGGCAGCATCACCCAGTCGTAGCCGTCGACGAAGCAGCGGTGGAACCAGTCGGTGACCGCCGCCGGGTCCCAGCCGTCCTGGAGCGCGCGGCTGCCGAGCACCATCAGCCGGGGGATGTGGTGGGTCCACCCGGTGTCCCGGACCTGGGCCAGCACCGTGGCCAGGCAGCGCGCGGTCACCGCGTCGGCGTCCAGGTCCAGGAACCAGCCGGGCAGCGGGGCGGTGTGGCGCAGGGCGTTGCGGCCGCGGTAGTCCTCGCCGAAGTGCCAGTACAGATGCCAGACGTACTCCCGCCATCCGGCGATCTGCCGTACGAACCCCTCGGCACCGGCCACCGGCGCGCCACCGTCGCGCCACGCGCGCTCCGCCCGGTCCACGCACTCGGCCGGGTGCAGCAGTCCGAGGTTGAGCGGGGCCGACAGCCGGCTGTGGCACATGACCGGGTCCGCCGCGAGCATCGCGTCCTCGTACGGCCCGAAGCAGGGCAGCCGGTGGGTCACGAAGTGGCGCAGCGACGCCAGCGCCTCGCGCCGGGTGGCGGGGAAGCGCCGCGGACCGTCGCGGCCGACGAAGGAGACCGTGCCGTCGCGTTCCCAGCGGTCCAGGTCGTGCCGTACCCGGTCGTCGATCTCGTCCTCGTCGGGGCGCCAGGGTCCGGGGGTGTCGAGGGTCCGTGCCCCGCGCGGCGGCGGTTCGCGGTTCCGGTCGTCGAAGTTCCACCGCCCGCCCGCGGGCTCGTCGCCCTCCATCAGCAGTTCGTGCTCGCGGCGCACCCAGCGGTAGAAGTCCTCCATCCGCAGCCGGCCGCGGGCGTGCTCCCCGGCCCATGTGGCGAAGTCCGCCATCGTCACCAGGAAGCCCTTCGCGGGCAGCACGTCGACCTGGCCGAACGACTCGACCAGCGCCAGCGCCCGGCGGGAGGTCGGGTGGCAGACCGTCACCCGGTCCCGTCCGGCGGCCTCGGCCAGCCCCTCGCGGTACGTCCGGGCCCGGACGTACCGCACGCGGTCGCCGAGTTCGGCGGCCCGGTGGCGCATCGCCGACAACAGCAGATGCGCCTTGGCCCGGTGGAAGCGGCGGCGGCTCAGCACCGACCGCGCCTCGATCATGATCAGTGGGGCCTGGGCGTCGGGGCCGTGGTGGCGGTGGTCGGCGAAGTGCGGGCCGAGCTGATCGCCGAAGAGCCAGTGCTGACGTGTCGTCCGTGTCGTCATGGTGCGAACGCCTTCCCGCGAACACCGAAATGTCAGGCTATGCGCCGCGGCCGCCCGCCCGTCCACGACGCGCCACGCACCGCCCTCCGGTTACTGCCCGAGCACCCCCATCGCTGCCTGGCGACCGCCCGGCGACCGGCGGACAGACGGTAGTGACATCGGATTTAAGGCTTTTGATCACTTGGGGCGTTCCCGCCCGTGTTCCACCCGGAAGCCCCGACAATGTGCGCATGGCCGAACACTGGAAGCGAAAGCTGGACCGGCTCCACGCGGATCTGGTGCGGCGTGACGACCCCGCCGCATGGGTGACCGAAGCCGACGCCGTGGACGCGTCCTCCCGCTATCCGCATCTCGCCCTCCGCGGACCCGTCTTCGGCCTGGCCGTTCAGGACCCCGCCGCCGGGGAGCACTGGCGGCTGGTGAAGCCGGTGACCAGCGGCACGCCCCAGGAGGCCCGGGACGAACTGAACTCGCTCCTGTGGTTCAAGGCCAAGGACGACACCGACGACCCCGCCACCCGCCGGGCACTGCTCGCCGCGGTGGCCCGGCTCGAGAAGAAGCCGCTGAACGAGGTGTCCGTGCTCGGTGTGCGCTACCGGGTGGTGCGCGGGGACGAGTTCGCCCGCACCGGCGAGCACAACCTGGAGCCGCCGCGACCCACCGACCCGGAACCGTCCCTCATCTCCTGGGACGGACGGCACGAGGCCCGGTCGCCCGACACCGGCTTCGTCCTGGACCCCGAGCAGGACGAGGCCGGGCTGATGGCGGGCGCCATGAAGCTGGCGCTGAGCACCTTCGCCTACTCCGGATCCCGGTTCCCCGCCGTCGTGCGCAAGCACTCCGAGCGGGCCGTCACCACCCATCCCGACATCGTCCTGCTGCCCGTCGGCTTCGGCGTGGCCGAGCGCGCCGGACAGCGGTGGCGGCCGCAGAGCGCCCTGATGCCCACGCCGCACGACGCGCGGCGGCTGCTCTACCAGGGGATGGCCGAAATGTGGCCGATGCTCTACGAGTTCGGCGAGCGCAAGAGGGCGGTCTACGCACGGGCCGCCGAGGAATTCAGGCGCGCCCGCCGGGCCGACGAGGCCCGCGTGGACGGCCGCCTGTTCCGGATCTGCCGCATCGAGCGGATGGTGCGCAGCGGCCGCGACGGGCCGGAGCCGCCGCGCCCCTCGGACCTCGACGACTACGGCCCCATGAAGATGCACCCGACCATGGACGAGCACGGCACCCTCCACGACAACGGCTGACCCCGTGGCGTCCTCAGTCCTCGGCCGCCGTCTGATCCGCGCGGCCACCGGCCCCGAGGAGCCCGGTCGCCTCGAAGCGGGTCCGCTCGGCCAGCCGGGGCAGCTCCCGCGCGGAGAACCACGTGACCAGCGGCGGCAGCAGGGGGCGGACCGGCTGGGCGAGGCGCAGCCAGGACGGTGCGTAGACGGTGGCGGCGCGGCGTTCGACGGCGGTCACCATGCGCGCGGCCACCGTGGCGACGGGGTGGACACGTCGGGCCGGTGGCGGCATATGGGCGCGCAGTTCCCTCAGCACCCCGTACCGGTCCACGTCGCGGATCATGTCGGTGGCGGTCCAGCTCAGATAGCCGATGCCGACACCGACGCCCTGGTGGGCGAGTTCGGCGCGCAGGGACTGGGCGAAGGATTCGGCGCCCGCCTTCGAGGCGCAGTACGCGCTCATCATGGGCGCGGATCCGAAGGCGGCCGTCGAGGCGATCTGGAGGAAGTAGCCGCGGGTGGCGAGCAGTCCGGGCAGAAAGGCCCGCGCGGTGTTCGCGCTGCCGATGAGGTTCACCTCGATGACGCGCCGCCAGGTGGCCGGGGGCGAATCCCCGAAGGGCCCGCCCTCGGCCACGCCCGCGTTGGCGACGACGACCGACGGCCGGCCGACGCGGTCGTGGATCAGCCCGGCCACCCGGTTCATCGCCGCGTCGTCGGCCACGTCCACCGCGTAGCAGTGGGTTTCCGCGGCGAGCGAGTCGGCCACCTGCGCGAGGGTTTCCTCTTCGCGGCCGAGGAGGACGACCCGTGCGCCGCGCCCCGCCAGTTCCCGGACCATGGCCGCGCCCAGTCCGCGGGCGGCACCGGTCACGACGGCGAGGCGTCCGGTCAGGGGGCTGGGGTTCCGCACGGTGGCGCTCCCGGGTCGTAGGGCGGGTGATGCGACCGTACGGGCCCGGCCCTGGCCGCGGCGCGATCATCGCCGCGGCCATCGGTCGGCGGCACCTGTTCGGCGGCGCGGCCCCGCTG
>NZ_RIBZ01000268.1:0-36205 GCF_003721215.1 Streptomyces botrytidirepellens | reverse complement strand
CGCGCGGTGCGCGGGCGGGCCTCGGTTCGTAGCTCAGCCGATTACTTCACCGGCGCGGGCTCCGGGTCCTCGACCGCCTCGCCGTCGCCCTCCGGCTCGGCGGGGGTCTTCACCGAGTCGAGCAGCAGCTGCGCCACGTCCACGACCTGGAGCGCCTCGCTCACCTTGCCGTCGTTCTTCTTGCCGTTGACCGAGTCGGTCAGCATGACCAGGCAGAACGGGCAGGCGGTGGAGACGATGTCCGGGTTCAGCGACAGGGCCTCGTCCACGCGCTCGTTGTTGATGCGCTTGCCGATCCGCTCCTCCATCCACATGCGGGCGCCGCCCGCGCCGCAGCAGAAGCCGCGCTCCTTGTGGCGGTGCATCTCCTCGTTCCGCAGGCCCGGCACCTTGGCGATGATCTCGCGCGGCGGGGTGTAGACCTTGTTGTGGCGGCCCAGGTAGCAGGGGTCGTGATAGGTGATCAGACCCTCGACCGGGGTGACCGGGACCAGCTTGCCCTCGTCGATGAGGTGCTGGAGCAGCTGGGTGTGGTGGATGACCTCGAAGTGGCCGCCCAGCTGCGGGTATTCGTTCGCGATGGTGTTGAAGCAGTGGGGGCAGGTCGCGACGATCTTCTTCTTCGCCTTCTCGACCACGACGCCCTCATCGGCATCCTCACCGAAGGCCATGTTGAGCATCTCGACGTTCTGCTGGCCGAGCTGCTGGAACAGGAACTCGTTGCCCAGGCGGCGGGCCGAGTCACCGGTGCACGCCTCGTCGCCGCCCATGATGGCGAACTTGACGCCCGCGATGTGCAGCAGCTCCGCGAAGGCCTTGGTGGTCTTCTTGGCGCGGTCCTCCAGGGCGCCGGCGCAGCCGACCCAGTACAGGTAGTCGACCTCGGTCAGGTCCTCGATGTCCTTGCCGACGACCGGGACCTCGAACTCGACCTCCTTGGTCCACGCCAGGCGCTGTTTCTTGGCCAGCCCCCAGGGGTTGCCCTTCTTCTCCAGGTTCTTGAGCATCGTCCCGGCCTCGCTGGGGAAGGACGACTCGATCATGACCTGGTAGCGGCGCATGTCGACGATGTGGTCGATGTGCTCGATGTCGACGGGGCACTGCTCGACGCAGGCGCCGCAGGTGGTGCAGGACCACAGCACGTCGGGGTCGATGACCCCGTTCTCCTCGAGGGTGCCGATCAGCGGGCGCTCGGCCTCCGCGAGCGCGCTCGCGGGCACGTCCTTGAGCTGCTCCTCGGTGGCCTTCTCCGCGCCCTCGGCGTCCTTGCCGCCGCCCGCGAGGAGGTACGGGGCCTTGGCGTGCGCGTGGTCGCGCAGCGACATGATCAGCAGCTTCGGCGAGAGCGGCTTGCCGGTGTTCCAGGCGGGGCACTGCGACTGGCAGCGGCCGCATTCGGTGCAGGTGGAGAAGTCGAGGATGCCCTTCCAGGAGAAGTGCTCGATCTGCGAGACGCCGAACTGGGCGTCCTCGTCCGGGTCCTCGAAGTCGATGGGCTCGCCCTCGGAGGTCATCGGCTGGAGCGCGCCGAGCGCCACGTCGCCGGAGGCCTCGCGCTTGAACCAGATGTTCGGGAAGGCCAGGAAGCGGTGCCAGGCCACGCCCATGTCGGTCTTGAGGGAGACCACGATCATCCAGATGAAGGACGTCGCGATCTTGATCATGGCGACGAGGTAGGTGAGGTTCTGGATGGTGCCGAGGCTGAGCCCCTTGAGGGCGGCGATCAGCGGGTACGAGGCGAAGAAGCCGATCTCGTAGTGGTCGACGCCGTGCTGGACGCCCTCCAGGGCCCGCAGCGTCATGATCGACATGCCGACGATGAGGATGACGGCCTCGACGAAGTACGCCTGGCCGATGTTGGAGCCCGCGAAGCGGGACTTGCGGCCCGCTCCGTCGGGCCGGTTCAGCTGCCGGATGACGATCAGGGTGAGGATGCCGAGCGTCGTCAGCAGGCCGAGGGCCTCGGTGAAGATCTCCCACGGCAGCCAGTCACCGATCACCGGAAGCAGCCAGTCGGCCTGGAAGAGCTGGCCGATGGCGTTGACGATCGTCAGCAGCAGGGAGAAGAAGCCCACGGCCACGAACCAGTGCGCCACGCCGACGATGCCCCAGCGGTTCATCCGGGTGTGGCCGAGGAACTCCTTGACCACCGTGACCGTGCGCCCTGTGGGGTCATCCGTACGGGTGCCCGCGGGGACGGGCCGGCCGAGTCGCACGAAGCGGTAGATCTGCAGGATGGCACGGCCGAACAGGGCGACGCCGACCGCGATGAGGACCAGCGACACGATGATCGCGGCGAGTTGCATAAGGGCTCCTCGAACCTGCGAGAGCGGAATTACTAAGCAGTAACTTAATTTGTCTTGACCGAGATTACCCGTCCGGGCGCACACCCATGTAGTCGACCGGCCGGTGATATGCGTCGCTCACCGGCCCCCGCCCGCTGACCTCCTGGAATGCTCTCTTGATCATAAGACTCATATAAAAGTTGAGCCGTGACGACTCATGTCTGTTGACAGCGGAAAGCGGATCATGCACGCTTGAGCCTGTTCCACTCAATGCTGTAGCTGGAGGATCCCGAAATGGCACGTGCGGTCGGCATCGACCTGGGTACGACGAACTCCGTCGTCAGTGTTCTCGAAGGCGGTGAGCCCACCGTCATCACCAACGCCGAGGGCGCCAGGACCACGCCTTCCGTCGTCGCCTTCGCGAAGAACGGCGAGGTACTGGTCGGCGAGGTGGCCAAGCGCCAGGCGGTGACCAACGTCGACAGGACCATCCGGTCGGTCAAGCGCCACATGGGCACCGACTGGAAGGTGAACCTCGACGGCAAGGACTTCAACCCGCAGCAGATGAGCGCCTTCATCCTGCAGAAGCTGAAGCGGGATGCCGAGGCGTACCTGGGCGAGAAGGTGGCGGACGCGGTCATCACCGTCCCGGCGTACTTCAACGACGCCGAGCGCCAGGCGACCAAGGAAGCCGGTGAGATCGCGGGCCTCAACGTCCTGCGTATCGTCAACGAGCCTACTGCCGCCGCGCTCGCCTACGGGCTGGAGAAGGACGACCAGACCATCCTGGTCTTCGACCTCGGTGGCGGCACCTTCGACGTCTCGCTGCTGGAGATCGGCGACGGCGTGGTGGAGGTCAAGGCCACCAACGGTGACAACCACCTCGGTGGTGACGACTGGGACCAGCGCGTCGTCGACTACCTGGTGAAGCAGTTCAACAACGCCAACGGCGTGGACCTGTCCAAGGACAAGATGGCCCTCCAGCGCCTCCGCGAGGCCGCTGAGAAGGCGAAGATCGAGCTGTCCAGCTCGACCGAGACCACCATCAACCTGCCCTACATCACGGCCTCCGCCGAGGGCCCGCTGCACCTGGACGAGAAGCTCAGCCGCTCGCAGTTCCAGCAGCTGACCTCGGACCTGCTGGAGCGCTGCAAGACCCCGTTCCACAACGTCATCAAGGACGCGGGCATCTCGCTGTCCGAGATCGACCACGTGGTCCTGGTCGGCGGCTCGACCCGGATGCCCGCCGTCGCCGAGCTGGTCAAGGAGCTGACCGGCGGCAAGGACGCCAACAAGGGCGTCAACCCGGACGAGGTCGTCGCCATCGGCGCGTCCCTCCAGGCCGGTGTCCTCAAGGGTGAGGTCAAGGACGTCCTGCTGCTGGACGTCACCCCGCTGTCCCTCGGTATCGAGACCAAGGGCGGCATCATGACCAAGCTGATCGAGCGCAACACGACCATTCCGACCAAGCGCTCGGAGATCTTCACGACGGCCGAGGACAACCAGCCGTCCGTGCAGATCCAGGTCTACCAGGGCGAGCGCGAGATCGCCGCGTACAACAAGAAGCTCGGGATGTTCGAGCTGACCGGCCTGCCGCCGGCCCCGCGCGGCGTGCCGCAGATCGAGGTCACCTTCGACATCGACGCGAACGGCATCATGCACGTCGCGGCGAAGGACCTCGGCACCGGCAAGGAGCAGAAGATGACCGTCACCGGCGGCTCCGCGCNGGAGCAGAAGATGACCGTCACCGGCGGCTCCGCGCTGCCGAAGGACGACATCGACCGCATGATGCGCGAGGCCGAGCAGTACGCGGAGGAGGACCACAAGCGCCGCGAGGCCGCCGAGACCCGCAACCAGGCCGAGCAGCTCGTCTACCAGACCGAGAAGTTCCTCAAGGACAACGAGGACAAGGTCCCGGGCGAGGTCAAGACCGAGGTCGAGGAAGCGGTCACCGACCTCAAGGAGAAGCTCAAGGGCGAGGACACCGCCGAGATCCGCACCGCGACCGAGAAGGTCGCCGCGGTGAGCCAGAAGCTCGGCCAGGCCATGTACGCCAACACCGGCGCCGAAGGCGCGGGCGAGGCCGGTGCCGCCGGTGACGCCGGTGCCGAGGGCGCCCAGGCCAAGGCCGACGACGACGTGGTGGACGCCGAGATCGTCGACGATGAGAAGGCCGACAAGGGCCAGGGTGGTGCCGCGTGACGGAGGAGACCCCGGGCTTCGAGGAGCAGCCCGACGTCCCCTCCGAAGCCGCGCAGACCCCCGACGACGCGGCGAAGGGCGCCGGGTCCGCCGACAAGGCGGGCCCGGGCGCCCCGGCCGGGGACCTCGAGCAGGTAGCCATTCAGGCGCAGCTGGACCAGGTGCGGACCGCCCTCAACGAGCGGACGGCCGACCTCCAGCGACTTCAGGCCGAGTACCAGAACTACCGCCGCCGGGTCGAGCGGGACCGGGCGCAGGTCAAGGAGGTCGCGGTCGCGAACCTCCTGTCCGAGCTGCTGCCCGTGCTCGACGACATCGGCCGGGCGCGTGAGCACGGCGAACTCGTCGGCGGCTTCAAGTCCGTCGCCGAATCGCTGGAGACGGTGGCGGCGAAGCTGGGCCTCCAGCAGTTCGGCAAGGAGGGCGAGCCCTTCGACCCGCTGGTGCACGAGGCGCTCATGCACTCGTACGCGCCGGACGTCACCGAGACGACGTGCGTGCAGATTCTCCAGCCGGGGTATCGAATCGGCGAACGAACGATCCGCCCGGCGCGGGTCGCGGTCGCCGAGCCCCAGCCGGGTGCCTCGCCCAAGGGCCCGGGCGAAGGCGACGGCACGGCGCCGGACGAGGAGAGCGGTGGCCCGGAAGAGGGCTGACGCGACGGTGACGGCGGTAACAACGGGAACAGCAGGAATATCAGGAGAGGAGGGACGTCGGGGATGAGCACCAAGGACTTCGTCGAGAAGGACTACTACAAGGTTCTCGGCGTCCCCAAGGACGCGACCGAGGCGGAGATCAAGAAGGCGTACCGGAAGCTCGCCCGCGAGTACCACCCGGACGCCAACAAGGGCGACGCCAAGGCCGAGGAGCGCTTCAAGGAGATCTCCGAGGCGAACGACATCCTCGGCGACCCCAAGCGGCGCAAGGAGTACGACGAGGCCCGCTCCCTGTTCGGCAACGGGGGCTTCCGCCCCGGGCCGGGCGGGGCGGGCTCCACCGGAAGCTTCAACTTCGACCTGGGCGACCTCTTCGGCGGCGCCCAGGGCGGCCCCGGTGGCGCGGGCGGCTTCGGCGGCGGGCTCGGCGACGTGTTCGGCGGTCTCTTCAACCGCGGCGGGCCCACCCGGACCCAGCCGCGGCGCGGCCAGGACATCGAGTCCGAGGTGACGCTCAGCTTCACCGAGGCCGTCGAAGGGGCCACCGTTCCGCTGCGGATGTCCAGCCAGGCCCCGTGCAAGACGTGCTCCGGCACCGGCGACAAGAACGGCACCCCGCGGGTCTGCCCGACCTGCGTCGGCACCGGACAGGTCAGCCGCGGCGGCGGGGGCGGCTTCTCGCTCACCGACCCGTGCGTGGAGTGCCGGGGCCGCGGTCTGATCGCGCAGGACCCGTGCGAGACCTGCAAGGGCAGCGGACGGGCCCGTTCCGCCCGCACCATGCAGGTCCGCATCCCCGCGGGCGTCAGCGACGGCCAGCGGATCCGGCTGCGCGGCAAGGGCGCCCCGGGCGAGACCGGCGGTCCGGCCGGTGACCTCTACGTCATCGTCCACGTGGACCCGCATCCGGTCTTCGGCCGCCGCGGCGACAACCTGACCGTCACCGTCCCCGTCACCCTTCCGGAGGCGGCACTCGGCGGCGAGATCAAGGTCCCGACGCTGGGCGGCCCGCCGGTCACCCTGAAGCTGCCGGCCGGCACCCCCAACGGCCGGACGATGCGCGCCCGCGGCAAGGGCGCGGTGCGCAAGGACGGCACCCGCGGCGACCTGCTGGTCACCGTCGAGGTCACGGTGCCGAAGGACCTCAGCGACGGGGCTCGCGAGGCGCTGGAGTCCTACCGGGAGGCGACCGCGGGCGAGGACCCGCGGGCGGAGCTGTTCCAGGCCGCGAAGGGAGCATGACCCAATGGAGACGCACGGCCGAGGGGGCCTCGGAGGCAGGGGACCCGGCCGGTCCCGCAATCCGTACGAGCTGACCGACGAATCGCCGGTGTACGTCATCTCGGTCGCCGCTCAGCTCTCCGGCCTGCATCCGCAGACCTTGCGTCAGTACGACCGTCTCGGCCTGGTCTCCCCGGACCGTACGCCCGGGCGCGGCAGGCGCTACTCCGCGCGCGACATCGAGCTGCTGCGCCAGGTGCAGCAGCTGTCGCAGGACGAGGGCATCAACCTCGCCGGGATCAAGCGCATCATCGAGCTGGAGAACCAGGTCACCGCGCTCCAGTCGCGCGTCGCCGAGCTCCAGTCGGCCGTCGAGGGCGCGGCCGCCGCGATGCAGCAGCGCGAGGCCCAGGTCCACGCCTCGTACCGCCGTGACCTGGTCCCCTACCAGGACGTCCAGCAGAGCAGCGCGCTGGTGGTGTGGCGTCCCAAGCCCAAGCGCAGGGACTAGCGTCTCCCTTGATGCGAGCGACAGGCCCGGCGACCGACCTCGGTCACCGGGCCTGTCGCATGGCGAGGTCTTCGATGCTCCCGTCCGAGGACTCATCCGTTCGAGTGGCACGCCACCCGCACCCGGGCCGTCAGGCCACTCGTCTCCCTAGCGTGAGGCCGTTGCCTGTGCCGCAAGGACACGCTTGGCCCACACTTGAGGAGGAGGCGCTGCGCCGTGACCGCACTCGCCCATGAGGCGCCTACGACGTCGGAGGTGCCCGAGACCATGTCCCCGATCTTGCTCGATGAGGCCCTGTGGCAGGCGTGGAAGTCCCTGGAACTCCCCGAGGGCTTTCGCGCGGAGATTGTCGAGGGGTTCATCGAGGTGTCGCCGACCGGACGTTCCAGCCATGGTTTGATCATTCACCGCATGTACCGCGCGATGGCGCACTGCCTGGATGACTCTGATTGGGCTGCGTATCGCGACCTGACCGTCATCCACGGAATGAAGGTGTGGGTCCCTGACATCTTCGTCGCGCCGGAGGAACCCGAAGAGCACCTCACCGAGGACGGCCTCGGCTTCGCCGCATCCGCCGTGAAGCTCGTCGTTGAAGTGGTCTCTCCCGGGCATGAGAACCAGCAGCGCGATCGGGTGCGCAAGCGCCGCGCCTACGCCGGGGCCGGAATTCCCGTCTACGTCATGATCGACGACCACGATCAGCATGGCACGGTCACCGTGCTGACCTCGCCCTCTCCGGACGAGCAGACGTACGCGGCCGAGACCCGTGTCCCGTACGGCACGGTGGTGGAGATTCCGGAGGGCCCGGCGAAGGGTTTCGCGATCACGGAAGAGATCACCGGCCCGCGCCAGTCGTGATCGGAGCGCGATGAGTTCCGGGCCGCTGGACGGTCCTACCTGCTGAACGGAGCATTCCACCGCAGGAGACCCCGATGCACGCAGTCCTCGTCACCCTGACCATCGACCCGGCCCAGGCCCCCGCGGCCGCGGGGGCGCTCATGAATGACATTTTGCCGAAGCTTACCGCCGCGCCGGGGTTCGTCTCCGGCCAGTGGCTGGAGCCCGTGGACGGCCGCGGCATGTCGATCCTGACGTTCGAGGACGGGGAGCTGGCCCGCGCGGCCGTGCCGCTGCTCGGCGGCTCGGCCCCCGGCGTCACCATCGAGTCCGTGGAACTCCGCCGCGTCGCCCTTACGGCGCCCTGACCGTCACGGCCTACGCCCATGAGGCGGGCGGCTTCCGGCTGATCTCGCACCAGACGACCTTGGACGCGGGCCCCCACCGCTCGCCCGTCAGCGGGTAGTGGCTCCACCGGTCGGCGAGCAGCCGCAGCAGGTGCAGCCCGCGCCCGCTCTCGCTGCCCGCCGTGAGCGGGCGGAGGCCGGGTGGGGTCACGCTGGAGTCCCACACGGTCATCCGCAACGTCTCGGCGGACCACTTCAGCCGCAGATCGGCCTCGCCGCCCGCGTGCACGAGGGCGTTGGTGAGCATCTCGCTCGCCAACAGCTCGGCGCGCTCGACCAGTTCGGGCAGCTCATGGGCGGTGAGGGCGGTACGGAGGGAGGCTCTGGCCACGCCGACGGCCCGGGGGTCGTGCGGGATGTGGAGGCAGTACTCGAACGGGGCGACGGGTGGCGTGACGAGGGGCATACGGGCCTCCTGCTGGCGCGATGGGACGGGCCGACCGGTGTCAGTGCCGCTGTGCCGCGTTTGCGGGCATGACGGTGCGCTTCCGGCTGGCCGGTTGCTTCGCTGGGTGAGCGATGCGATACGTAACGTAGGGCCCAAGTATGGTCCCTCGCAACCATGTCGTGAAGGTTCGCCCGATTGGGACAAGTCGTGGCACAGTGGCGCCGCAGGGCTCAGGAGGAAGAGGGTTCATGCCGCGGAGAAACCACGTAACTGCTCGGCAGGAGCGACTGGGTGCGGAGCTGCGGAAGTTGCGCGAGCGGGCGGGCGTAACCGCGCGTGAGGCGGCCGACGTCGTCGGCATGGACCAGGCCACGATGTCGCATCTTGAGGCAGGGCGCGTCGCGGCGGGTGAGAAGCGTGTGCGGCAGCTGACCTCGCACTACGGTGTCTCGGACGTCCCCTTGGTTGATGCCCTTGCCGGGATGGCGGCTGAGCGGGTTCGCGGGTGGTGGGGGAAGTATCAGGGCCGTCTCGTCCCAGTGCTGCTGGATCTCGCAGAGCTGGAGCATCATGCACGTGGCCTCAAGCTGTTCCAGATGGTGCATGTGCCGGGCCTCTTCCAAAGCGAGGACTACATGCGGGCACTTCATGTGAACGCGCACTACGAGTTGTCGTCGGAGCTCCTTGAGGCGACTGTGGATTTTCGCCTGAGCCGCCAGCAGGTCCTGGACCGTGATGCTCCGCCCGAGACGCGCGCCGTCGTGCATGAAGCCGCTCTCCGTATCAAAGTCGGCGATCGCAAGGTTGCGCGTGGACAGCTTGACCACCTGCTGGAGGCATCCACACGACCGTGTGTGAGCCTGCGAGTGATCTCCTTCGAGGAGGAGGGATTCGCCGGTGCCGGTCTGCCGATGCTGTACGCGGAGGGCCCGGTGCGACAGCTGGACACGGTGCAGTTCGACACGGTGAACGGCAGCGTGTTCTCCGGCGAGGAGAAGCAGTTGGCCGACTACCGGAGGGTCTTCGGCATGATGGAGAGCGCTGCCCTGCCGGTGAGAGAGTCGCGTGACCTCATTCACCGCATCGCAGAGGAGCTGTGAAGAAGTGCAGATGTCCAGGGCATGGCGGAAGAGCTCGTACTCCGCTGGAACGCAGGGCAACGAGTGCGTGGAACTCGCCGCCACTGGCGGTGCCATATGCCTGCGCGAGAGCGACGACCCCCGCGTCGTCCTCACGACCACGCCTCCCCCTCTCGCGGCCTTCATACGGGCCGCCAAGGCTGGGGAGTTCGACGGCTTGACCGAGTGAGCAGGGGGCTGCGGTGGGTTTGGTCGCCGATACATCACCCGTGTTGGCGTACCGGCGGCGCAAACCCACCGCACACCCCGTTATCCACAGGCCCAGCACGGGAGCAGAGGCCTGCGGCACTGTGGGGGGAGACGGGGACGGGGGATGCGGTGCCGCTGGCCAGGCTCGCCGCTGCCCAGGGCGGGGTGGTGCTGACTGCCCAAGCGCTGGCGGGGGGCTGGAAGCGCGGGCGGCTGAACCGCCGCTTCCGCGCGGAGGGGTGGACACAGCTCCGTGCAGGCGTGTGGGCGGAGCCCGGGCGTGCAGTTGGACCGATGGCGTTGCTGTGGGCGAACCAACTGGCGCATGCGCGCCTCGTCGTCAGCCATACGGCGGCGGCGGTGCTGCATGACATCGAAACCCGTACACAACGTGTGGAGTTCACTGGGCCGCCCCAGGGCAGGACGGACGTTCACGGTGGCGTGCTGCACCGCTTGCCGCTCGGGGCGGACGAAACCACAACCGTGGGCAGGCTGAGGGTGACCACCGTGGCACGCACCATGGCAGACCTCTTACGGGCCGGGCCGCGGGACGACGCGCTGGTGGCGGTGGAGTCGGCGGTGAGCAGGCGGCCCAGCCGGTACGGGGGCGGTAAGCCGCGCAGGGAGGCGCTGACCACGCTGGGGGAAGTCGCCGAGACCCTTGAGAGGAGGCCCACCCTGCGCGGTACGGCCACCGCACGGGAGTGGCTGGCGCTGGCGGACCCCAAGGCGGGGTCACCGGCGGAGACGATGGCCCGCCTGCGGATGCACGACGCGGGGCTGCACCCCGCCTCGCAGGTGCTGCTCACGACCCCCTCGGGTCGGCGGGCGTATCCGGACTTCTTCTTCCGGGCGCAGGGGCTGGTGGTGGAGATCGAGGGCTACCGGTGGCACGGGAGCAGGGCACAGCACCAGCGGGACACGGCCCGCTTCAACGACCTGATGTCGTGCGGGGAGGTGCGCCGGATTCTGCGGTTCACGGCGAGTGATGTTTATCGACGCCCCGGAGCGATGATCCGCGACATCCGGGACGCCCTTGCCCAGCTGTCCGGCGTTCAGCCCGTTTCGTAGCTCGCGGGGAGGTCACTCATCGGCGATGTCCGCCTCGTTGCCCCCTCGCGCCTGCTGGAGGGTTTCGGCGATGGCGGCGAACTCGCTGAGCGCGGCCTGGAGGTCCTCGACGATCTCGGCGGCGAGGACTTCGGGCGCGGGGAGCGAGTCGGCGTCGTCGAGGCTGGGGTCCCGGAGCCAGAGGATGTCGAGGTTCGCCTTGTCGCGGGCGGCCAGCTCTTCGTAGGTGAAGGACTTGAAGCGTTCGGTTTCGACGCGCTGGCTGCGGTCCTCGTCGTCGGGCCGGTAGCACTGGACGAAGTCCTCAAGGGAGGCCCGGGTGAGGGGGTTCTGCTTGAGGGTGAAGTGCTGGGCGGTACGGAAGTCGTAGACCCAGAGCTTCTCGGTCCAGGGCTTCTCGGGGCGGGCGGGCTTGCGCTCGAAGAACAGGACGTTCGCCTTCACACCGCCCGCGTAGAAGATGCCGGTGGGCAGGCGGAGGAGGGTGTGGACGTCGTACTCCTTGAGGAGGCGGCGCCGGATGGTCTCGCCCGCGCCTCCCTCGAAGAGGACGTTGTCCGGGACGACGACGGCGGCGCGGCCGTGGATTTCGAGCAGCGAGGCGATGTGCTGGACGAAGTTCAGCTGCTTGTTGGTCGTGGTGACCCAGAAGTCCCGGCGCTCGTACGCGATGGACTCGCGGGCCGCCTTGCCGTCGTCGCCGTAGACGGTGATGGAGGACTTCTTGCCGAAGGGCGGGTTGGCGAGGACCAGGCTGGCGCGCTGGTCGGGCGGGGCGGCGAGCGCGTCCTTGGTATGGACGAGGGCTGGGCCGGTGGAGTGGCCGATGCCGTGGAGGTAGAGGTTCATCGCGGCGAGGCGCGCGGTGTTACGGACCAGCTCGTTGCCCCAGATGCCGCCCGAGCTGAGGTGCTCGCGCTGCTCGGGGGTGAGGTTGGAGCCGTACTCCTTGAAGATGTGCTCGGCGGCGGCGAGGAGGAAACCGCCGGTTCCACTGGCCGGGTCCGTGATCGTGTCTTCGGGGGTCGGCTTGACGCAGTCGATGATGGCCTGGATGAGGGGGCGCGGGGTGAAGTACTGGCCGGCGCCGGACTTGATGTCCTCGGCTCCGCGGGCCAGGAGTTCTTCGTAGGCGTCGCCCTTGATGTCCGTCTTCTGGCCCGACCAGCTCTCCTTGTCGATGAGGTCGCTGATCAGGCGCTTGAGCTTGGCGGGGTCGTGGACCCGGTTGCGGGCGCCGTTGAAGATCAGGTGGAAGGTGGTGTTCTGGCGCTGGTTGCCGAGGTCTTCGAGGAGGTTGGTGTAGGCGACTTCGAGCGCCGCACCGCTCTTCTTGAGGAGTTCGGGCCAGCCCCGGCCCTCCCACTCGGGCCCTTCGGGCATGATCTGCTCGCGGAACATCGCGGGGCGGGACTGGGCCTCGTGCGCCATCTTGAGGAAGACGAGCAGGGTGAGCTGCTCGACGTAGTCGATGGTGGAGACGCCGTCGTCGCGCAGGACGTGGCAGTAGCTCCAGAGCTTGTCGACGAGACGGCGGGCCTCGGTGGTGTTGCCGGTGGTGGCGTTCGTGGTCGGGGCCGTCGTCACGATGGGAACTCCAGGTCGAGGGTGGGCTGTTCGCCGGTGAGGGGTGTGGTGGCGGTGGCTGCGGGCGCGGGTGGAGGCTCGTCGTGGGTGGCCTTACGCTGCGCCGGTGCCCGGCGGGTGCGCCGCTTCTTGGGTGCGGCGGCCTCGCGCTCCGCGCGGATGCGGGCGAGGAGTTCTTCGGCGGGCTCGTCGTTGGGGTCTTGGGGGACGAGGCGTCCGGCGAAGGCGTCCCGCAGGAAGGCCGCTCGCAGGAGGTTTGGTTTGTTGCTAGTAGCGAGTCCTTGGGCAACGCTCAAGTGCGCGAAAAGCTTATCCAATCGCTCCGCGATTCGCTGCTGTACAGAAATTTCGGGGATTGGTACGAGTAGATGTTGCAGGTCGGGTTTGTTGATTTGCGGCACATTCGATCCATCGGCGAGCTCTTGAAGGTCGATGCTCTGAAACCAATACCATAGGTAATCTGGCCTGACTGTATTTCCGGGGGTGATGCCCATGACGTTCAGGTCGAAAGTGCCAAGTGTGCCGGTGATGCGCTTTTTGTTGGTGGCGATTGCACCCCCCCTCTTCGGGATGATGATAGTTCCCTCTGGGTGTACTTTGAGCCCAGCGTGCTGAATATCTTTGGAGTGCACATAGGTGCGGGACTGCGTGAGGTACCTCCCATTGCTATCATTCATGTCGCCAACTTTCCAGAAAGGGACGTTGGCTTCTGATGGGATGCTCTCGAAATCGATTTCGCCTTTGCGGGGAGTGCTGCCACCTTGGATCCTGGCCACCTTTTCCAGGGGTTCCAACCTGTGCCTGTGCTGTGCGCTGCAAGAATGAGGCGAGAAATACGTCTTCAGGACGGATCGGTGAAGCAGTTCGATGCGACGTCCGGTGCTGGTGAAGGCTTGTTGGGCGGCGTCCAAACGGGACAGACCCTCTTCGAGCGCGGCGACGATGCGGCGCTGTTCACCCAGTGGCGGCAGCAGACACTCGATCTCCGCCAGCGCTCCCTGGGAGATGTTGCGCATCGAGTCCTTGGTACCGGTCGCACGTTCCGAGATCTGGCTTCGGACGGACGGCGAGGAGAGCAGGTACGCCAACCACTCCCGGTCAATGCCGTTAGCCGGAAGGAGCCGAAGGCTCTTATCGCTAAGGAGTAGTCGGGGGCGACACTGCTTCACCAATACGGAAGCCCCCACATACGCGGCTGTATTCGCGCGGCTCAGCAGGATGTCGCCAGGCTTGATCTCGTAGTCGGGGTTGTGCTCGAAACCCGCGGGAACGGTCTTGTTCTCCGACTCATCGAAGTCGCCCCAGGTCATCGCGCTGACCTTGATGACGCCCCATTCATCCGGGCCAGCGGGTCGGGGTTCGCACTTGTAGGATTTCCCCGCCTCGATCCGATCGAGAATTTCTCCGAGCCGGACCCGAACCCAACCCTTGGGCAACTCCGCACCGACCCTACTCACGCGCCCAGCTCCCGTCCCAGCTCATCCAACAACTCAGCCCCACGGTCGGCGCCGAAAGCTCGCAAGAACCCATCAACCCCACCATGCTCGATGAAGGGTACGTCCTTCAGGTGCTCCGGCCCGATCGCCGCATCCGTCGCTATCACGTCCACCATCCGGTCCAGCCACCACTCCTGCTCCTCGTCGAACACTGCACCCGCCTGCGCCTGCCGGGCACGCCACGCCGCGTACCGCTCCTCGACCAGCGCCCGGTACGGGCGGACCTCCTCGTCCAGGCCCAGCTCGTACCGCAGCAGGCCGATGAGATCCACCGCACCGGCCTTGCCACTCGGGCGCTCGGTCGCCTTCCCGAGCTGCACGTACGCGTCGTAGAGCTTCGTGGGCGTCCACTGGAACGGGGGACGTTCGATCTTGCGCGCCAAGTCGCGGACCTTGCGGTAGACCTCCCTGGGCTCGCGCCGCTCGCGGAAGGCGACGTTGAACGCGGCGATCTCGTCGCGGTGGGTCTCCAGGTACTGCTTCCAGGACGTCACCCGCCTCATCGCCAGCTCGTCCGCCGTGATGCCGCGTGCCTCCCGCACGCTGTCCACGCTCACCTCGTCGATGACGATGTCATGGGCGCGCCGTATCGACATCAGCCGTTCCCGCAACTCCTTGTTGGACGCGATCGGTTTGAGCGCCTGCACCAGGTTCTCCCGGACCTTCTCCCGGCCGCCCTCCTGCTGCGCCTTCTCCTGCTCGTCCGGGTCGACCGCCTTGACCAGGCCGCCCACGATCTCGCTCAGCGGCTGACCGGCCATCTCCTCGATCTCATCGCGCTCGTCATCCGTGATCTGACGGTCCAGCCGGGCAAGGCGTCCGGCCAGCGTGGCGACCTCGTCATCGGTCATCGCAAGGCCCGCCGTCTTGTCCATCAGCCGTTGGAGCGGGATCTGCTTCTCGGACGCCCGGTTCAGGGGGCGGGCGTCCACCCGGGGCGAGTCCGTCACACCCACCGCGTCGACGATGACGAACCGCTCCTTCACCTCCGCGTCCGGCGTGACCGCCTGGAACTCGGCGGCGGGAATGGTCCGCGAGCCCCGGCCCTTCATCTGCTCGAAGTAGGCCCAGCTCTTCACGTCGCGCAGGAAGAAGACGCACTCCAGCGGCGGGATGTCCGTCCCGGTGGCGATCATGTCGACGGTCACGGCGATCCGCAGCTCGGGGCTGTTGCGGAACGCCTTGATGAGCCGCGCGGGGTTCTTCGCCGCGTGCGTGATCTTCGTACAGAAGTCGTCGCCCTCGCCGAAGACCTGGCGCACCGTCTGCACGATCTCATCGGCGTGGTTGTCGTCCACGGCGAAGATCAGAGTCTTGGGCACATGGGTGCGCGCCCGCTGGGCCTCGCCCTCGCCCATTGGCGGGAAGATGTCGGTGAAAAGGTGATCGCGGAAGGTCTCGATCACCAGCTTCAGCTGCCCCTTGCTGATGATCTGCCGTCCGAGCTGGGACGCCTTCCACTCCAGGTCGGACTCGAGCTCCTGGTACCGCTCGCGCCGGGTCTTCCGCTCCCGTACCGGAACGACCGTCTCGGCGGGGATGGTGCTGCCCTGCTCGCCCAGCTCGGTACGGATGCGGAAGACATCGAAGTCGACGTTGACGCCGTCCGCGACGGCCTGCTCGTACGGGTACTCGCTGACGAGGTTCTGGAAGAAGAAGCCGAAGGTCTGGGCGACGGGGGTCGCGGTGAGCCCGACCAGGTGGGCGTCGAAGTACTCCAGCACCGCGCGCCACTTGCCGTAGATGGAGCGGTGGCATTCGTCGACGACGATCAGGTCGAAGGACTCGGGCGGCAGTGAGGCGTTGTAGCCGACCTCGGCCGGGGTGTCGATCAGGTCGTAGCGGTCGAGGGCGGCGTCGTCCACGTCCGCGTCCGGGACCTCGCGACCGGTCAGGGCCATCCACAGCCGCTGCACCGTGGACACGACGACATCCGCCGAGCCGAGCACGGTGTCGCCCGCCAGCCGCTGCACCACGTACAGCTCGGTGAACTTCCGGCCGTCGTCCGGGGTGTCGAAGTTCTCGAACTCCGTGGCGGCCTGGCTGCCCAGGTTGTTGCGGTCGACCAGGAACAGGATCCGCTTGGCATCGGCGTGCTTGAGCAGCCGGTAGCTTTCGCTCACCACCGTGAACGTCTTGCCCGCGCCCGTGGCCATCTGGATGAGGGAGCGGGGGTCGTCCTTGGCGAGGGAGCGCTCCAGCCCCTCGATCGCCGACACCTGGGCCGGGCGCAGCGGCTTCCGGTCGAGGAACACTTCCGGCAGGCGGCGCATCCGGGCGCGCAGGGTGGGTGCCTGCGGGTCGGCCTCGGCCTCGTCGATCCAGCGGGCGACGGTGTCCGGGCGGTGGATGGCGAAGACGTCCCGGGTCCGGGGCGCAGGGTCGAGGGCATTGTGGAAGCGGACGGTGTTGCCGTCGGCGACGTAACGGAAGGGCAGGCTGGCCCGCCAGGCGCTGAGCTGCTGGCTGCGGGTGAGCCCGGTGGCGTACCGCGCGGCCTGGTGCATGGCGCCCTCCAGGTCGGCGCCCTCGCGCTTGGCCTCGACCACACCCACCAGCTGCTGTTTCACGTAGAGCAGGTAGTCGGCGCGACCCACCGCGGTGGTGACCTCGCGCACGGCAACGCCGGCGACTCCGGGGACGCCCTCCTCATAGAGGTTCATGGCGTTGGCGTCCTGGACCACCCAGCCCGCCTGCTCCAAGATCCGGTCCAACTCCGCGCGGACCTGCGCCTCGCTCATGGGAGGCAGGGCCGCCTTTTGGGCGTGGGAGATGAACGCGTCGCGTTCCGAGGTGTTCCTGAGTGGCTTCGGCGCGATGGAGACGTCGGCCAGGTCGGCGTCGGACTCTTCGATCTGTGCGCTGAGCTGCTCGACCAGTTCGCTGAGCGCGGCACGGTCCGCTTCGGCACGGGCCAGTTCGGCTTCGGCCTGCTCGCGTGCGGCCTTCTCCCGCTCCAAGCGGTCCTGCTTGCCGTCGAAGCGCATCCGGGCCTCGGCGAGCTTGGCCCGGTAGTCGTCCAGCTCGGTGCGGAGCTGTTCCAGCTCCTCCAGGTCGGCGGGGGTGGCCGGGGTGGGGCTGTCGTCGGGTGTGGCCGGGGCGAGGAAGACACGGTGGGTGGTGTCGTTCTGGTTGCGGGCCCGGTGCAGCCAGTCGCCGAGCTTGAAGCAGGTCTCGACCATCTGGAGCGCGGTGCGGACGTTCGCGTAGTAGCCGTGGGCGGCCTTGTTCCCCGTATCGCGCAGGAAGTCGAACCAGTCGTAGGTCTGCTCTTTCAGGATCCCGGCCTGGGACAGCGCCTTGATGCGGTGGAACTGCTTGTTGCTGTTGACCTGGAGGCCGAGGAGGTGCAGCAGATAGCGGGCCATGACCTCGCCGAACAGGCGGGCCTTGAACATTGCGGCGTGCGAGTCGGTGTGGACATACGACTCGGCGGAGCAGCCGATGGTGACGAGCAGGGGCTCGTGTTCCAGCAGATGACCGAAGTTGGACGATCCGGCTGCCAGCTGAGCGACCTGCGGGTCGTGCTGGTTTCCGCCCTGGCCGGTCGGCGACGTCGGCATGGTGTTCCCCCCAGAACCGTTTCCGTGCGTGAGCAAAGCCTTGCAGGATGCCACTGGGGCGCCGTGCCGCACAAGGGCTTTGCGAGAACGACGAGGCTCTTGCCGGGCCCGAGGCGCACCATGGAGGTGTGGGAGGAGGTACGCACCATGATGGAGATCAAGACGCTGGACAAGCCGGATGAGCGACGGGACTTCCCCGGTGGCCATCTGGAGACCCTGCACCTGACGGGGCTCGACTTCGCCGTCGGCACCTTCGAGCCCGGATGGCGCTGGCGGGAGTCGGTCCGGCCGCTGGCCGGTACCGAGAGCTGCCAGGTCCGCCACACCGGGGTCGTGGTGAAGGGGCGGATGCGGCTGCGCATGGACGACGGCGCCGAGGCCGAGGTGGGGCCCGGCGATGTGTTCGTGATACCGCCCGGCCACGACGCGTGGGTGGTCGGCGACGAGCAGGTGGTGGTGTACGACACCGGCGGTGAGATGGCCGAGGTGTACGCACGCGCGGAGCGGGGCGAATCCTGATCCGACGGGGCACGAGCCCGGTCCGCGGGGTTTCGTCCGGTGGGTGCCGGTTACGCGTAGCAGCCCGGATCCGTCGGCAGGGATGAGATGAGCACCGGCCCCACACCACCGCACAAGGGCGGCCGCCCGGCCAGAGGCGGCGGCAGCGAACGCACCGACCGCATGGTGCGGACGCTGCTCCGCCGCCGCAAGAAGTCGCTCGCCTACGAGGACGTCACCGTCGTCGACCGGCCGCGGCTGCGGCGCGCGGTGACGGCGACCGCGGTCGGCAACACCATGGAGTGGTTCGACTTCGGCGTCTACGCGTACGTCGCGGTCACCCTCGGCAAGGTCTTCTTCCCGTCCAGTTCCCCGGCCGCGCAGGTGGTGTCGACGTTCGCCACCTTCGCGGTCGCCTTTCTGGTGCGTCCGCTCGGCGGGCTGGTCTTCGGGCCGCTGGGGGACCGCATCGGGCGGCGCCGGGTGCTGTCCACCACCATGATCATGATGGCGGTCAGCACCTTCGCGGTGGGGCTGCTGCCCGGCTACGGCTCGATCGGCTTCGCCGCGCCCCTGTTGCTGCTGGCGTGCCGGGTGGTGCAGGGATTCTCGACCGGCGGTGAGTACGCGGGTGCGACCACGTACATCGCGGAGTTCGCGCCCGACCGGCGGCGCGGCTTCCTGGGCAGCTGGCTCGACTTCGGCACGTTCGTCGGCTATTCGCTGGGCTCCGGGCTGGTCACGGTGCTCACCGCCGTGCTCGGGGACGACGGCATGGTGGACTGGGGCTGGCGGATTCCGTTCCTGGTCGCCGGGCCGCTCGGGGTGATCGGGCTGTACATGCGGCTGCGGCTGGAGGAGAGCCCGGCGTTCCAGCAGGAGGCCGAGCGGGCGGCCGCGGCGGCGAAGGCCGCGGCGGCGGGCGGCGGCTCGGCGCCGGTGGAGGAGGCGCGGCAGTCCGGCAAGGGGCGGCTGAAGGAGATCTTCACCCGGCACTGGCAGGCCGTGCTGATCTGCATGGGTCTGGTACTGCTGTACAACGTCACCAACTACATGGTGACGTCCTACCTGCCGACGTACATGACCTCCACGCTCGGCGAGGACGCCACCACCGCCCAGCTGCTGGTGCTCGCCACCATGATGGTCGTGGCGGTGACGATCACCGTGGTCGGGCGGTCCTCCGACCGCTGGGGGCGGCGGCCGATGTTCATGGCCGGGAGCGGGGCCATGATCGTGCTGGCGATCCCGGCGTTCCTGCTGATCCAGATGGGCGGCATCCTGCTGCCCGCGATCGGCTGTCTGGTGCTGGGGCTGCTGCTGGTCACGTTCGCGGGCACGAGCGCCGCGACGCTGCCGGCGCTGTTCCCGACCCGGCTGCGCTACGGCGCGCTGTCGATCTCGTTCAACCTCTCCGTGTCGCTGTTCGGCGGGACGACGCCGCTGATCGCGTCGTCGCTGGTCGAGTCGACGGGCGATCCGCTGGTGCCCGCGTACTACCTGATGGCGGCCGGTGTGGTGGGCCTGGTCTCGGCCCTGTTCCTGTACGAGACGGCCGGGAAGCCGCTGCGCGGCTCGGGCCCGATGGTGGAGACCGAGGAGGAGGCCCGTACCGCGGTGGCGGAGAGCCGCACCGAGGCCGGGCGCAGGGCGCGCGACATCTGGATCAGGGTGCGTCACCCCTGGGGACACCACCAGCAATGAGCCGCGCGCTCCTCAGCCGCGGCCCATCGCACGGGTGATCGTGATCTCGATCAGCACGCGGTGCGGGTTGGGGCGGGGCTCGCGCTCGTAGCGTTCGGCGTAGCGGCGTTCGGCGTCGGCGATCAGCTCGGGTTCGGTGCGTACCCGCGCGATCCCCTCCAGCGTGGCCCACCGCTTGCCCGCCATCTGGCAGACGGCGACCCGCGCGCCGCCTTCGCCCGCCGCCCGGACGTGGGCGACCTTGCGGCTGTGGCCGCTCGCGATGACGCGGGCGAGCCCGGCGTCGGGGTCGTAGGTGACGCCGACCGGGACGACGTGCGGGGTGCCGTCGGGACGGAGGGTGGTGAGGGTGCAGACGTGGCGTTCGCGCCAGAAGGCGAGGTACGCGGGGTCCGGGTTGCGTGGATCGAGGGCCATGGACGGGAACCTATGGCCAGAACGCTGGCGGAGACACAGTTGAGTGGAATAGACTCAACTTTACGCATGTTGTGCAGGGCAGGATTGTGGGCCGCCGCGCGCGATGAGGAGGAGCACAGGACGTGGACGCCGAGCTGACCAACAAGAGCCGGGCGGCGCTGAGCGCAGCCAACGACCGGGCGGTGTCCGCCGGGCACGCCGATCTGACCCCGGCCCATCTGCTGCTCGCCCTGCTCCAGGGGCAGGACAACGAGAACGTGATGGATCTGCTGGTCGCCGTCGACACCGACGCGGCCTTCGTACGGAACGGGGCCGAGCGGCTGCTCGCCGCCCTGCCCAGCGTGCAGGGCTCCACCGTGGCCCCGCCGCAGGCCAGCCGCGACCTTCAGGCCGTCCTCGTGGACGCCGCGCAGCGCGCCAAGGACCTCGGCGACGATTACATCTCCACCGAGCACCTTCTGATCGGCATCGCCGCCAAGGGCGGCCAGGCCGGGGAGCTGCTCGACCAGCAGGGGGCGAGCGCCAAGGCGCTGCTCGCCGCGTTCGAGAAGGCCAGGGGTGGACAGCGGGTGACGACTCCCGATCCGGAGGGCACGTACAAGGCGCTGGAGAAGTTCGGCACGGACTTCACCGCCGCCGCGCGCGAGGGGAAGCTCGACCCGGTCATCGGCCGGGACCAGGAGATCCGGCGCGTGGTGCAGGTGCTCTCGCGGCGCACGAAGAACAACCCGGTGCTGATCGGCGACCCGGGCGTCGGCAAGACCGCCGTGGTGGAGGGGCTCGCCCAGCGCATCGTCAAGGGCGATGTGCCGGAGAGCCTGCGCGACAAGCGGCTGGTCGCGCTCGACCTCGGCGCGATGGTCGCGGGCGCGAAGTACCGCGGCGAGTTCGAGGAGCGGCTGAAGACCGTCCTCGCCGAGATCAAGTCCAGCGACGGCCAGATCATCACCTTCATCGACGAGCTGCACACCGTGGTCGGCGCGGGCGCCGGCGGCGACTCGTCCATGGACGCGGGCAACATGCTCAAGCCGATGCTGGCCCGCGGCGAGCTGCGCATGGTCGGCGCCACCACGCTGGACGAGTACCGCGAGCGGATCGAGAAGGACGCCGCGCTGGAGCGCCGCTTCCAGCAGGTGCTGGTCGCCGAGCCGACCGTCGAGGACACCGTGGCGATCCTGCGCGGGCTCAAGGGCCGGTACGAGGCGCACCACAAGGTGCAGATCGCGGACGGCGCGCTGGTGGCCGCCGCGACCCTCTCCGACCGGTACATCACCTCCCGCTTCCTCCCCGACAAGGCCATCGACCTGGTGGACGAGGCCGCCTCCCGGCTCCGCATGGAGATCGACTCCTCCCCGGTCGAGATCGACGAGCTCCAGCGCTCGGTCGACCGGATGAAGATGGAGGAGATGGCGCTCGCCAAGGAGACCGACGAGGCCAGCAAGCTGCGGCTGGAGAAGCTGCGCCGCGACCTCGCCGACAAGGAGGAGGAGCTGCGGGGCCTCACGGCCCGCTGGGAGAAGGAGAAGCAGGGCCTCAACCGGGTCGGTGAGCTGAAGGAGAAGCTGGACGAGCTGCGCGGCCAGGCCGAGCGCGCCCAGCGCGACGGCGACTTCGGCACCGCCTCCAAGCTGCTGTACGGGGAGATCCCGGCCCTGGAGCGGGAGCTGGCCGAGGCCTCGGAGGCCGAGGAGGAGGTGCAGCGGGAGGACCGCGGCACCATGGTCAAGGAGGAGGTCGGCCCGGACGACGTGGCCGATGTGGTCGCCTCCTGGACCGGCATCCCGGCCGGACGGCTGCTGGAGGGCGAGACCCAGAAGCTGCTGCGCATGGAGGACGAGCTGGGCAAGCGGCTGATCGGCCAGACCGAGGCCGTCCGGGCCGTCTCCGACGCGGTGCGCAGGACCCGGGCCGGGATCGCCGACCCGGACCGGCCGACCGGATCGTTCCTGTTCCTCGGCCCCACCGGCGTCGGCAAGACCGAGCTGGCCAAGGCGCTCGCCGACTTCCTCTTCGACGACGAGCGGGCCATGGTCCGCATCGACATGAGCGAGTACGGCGAGAAGCACAGCGTCGCCCGGCTGGTCGGCGCCCCGCCCGGCTACGTCGGCTACGAGGAGGGCGGCCAGCTCACCGAGGCGGTGCGCCGCCGCCCGTACAGCGTGGTGCTGCTGGACGAGGTGGAGAAGGCCCACCCCGAGGTCTTCGACATCCTGCTCCAGGTGCTGGACGACGGGCGGCTCACCGACGGCCAGGGCCGGACGGTGGACTTCCGCAACACCATCCTGGTCCTCACCTCCAACCTGGGCAGCCAGTACCTGATGGACCCGCTGCTCGGCGAGGAGGAGAAGAAGCAGAGCGTGCTGGAGACGGTGCGCAGTTCCTTCAAGCCGGAGTTCCTGAACCGGCTGGACGACCTGGTGGTCTTCTCCGCGCTCAGCCAGGACGAGCTGGCCCGCATCGCCGAGCTCCAGATCGCGGCGCTCGCCCGGCGCCTCGCCGAGCGGCGGCTGTCCCTGGAGGTCACGCCCGAGGCGCTGGCCTGGCTCGCCGAGGAGGGCAACGACCCGGCGTACGGGGCGCGCCCGCTGCGCCGCCTGGTGCAGACCGCGATCGGCGACCGGCTGGCCCGGGAGATCCTCTCCGGCGAGGTGCGGGACGGCGACACGGTCCGCGTCGACCGGGTCGGGGACGGCCTTCTGGTGGGCCCGGCGCGGTGAGCCGCCCGGCTCTGTCTTGATCGCGCAAAGGCCGGGCCGGGGTTGCACGGCGGGGGCCGATGTGAGGGAGGATGGCGGTATCCATACGAAGGGAAATCCACGGTGAGCATCGACCCGTCCTCGATTCCGAATTTCGGGGGCCAGCCCGAGCCCGAACCGGCGGGTCCGAGCGGCCCCGTGCTGCCCGACCAGGACCTGGTCAAGCAGCTGCTGGAGCAGATGGAGCTGAAGTACGTCGTCGACGAGGAGGGAGACCTCGCGGCGCCGTGGGAGCAGTTCCGCACCTACTTCATGTTCCGTGGTGAGGAGGAGCAGCAGGTCTTCTCCGTCCGGACGTTCTACGACCGGCCGCATGGCATCGAAGTGAAGCCGCAGCTGCTCGAGGTGATCGACGACTGGAACCGCCGCACCCTGTGGCCCAAGGTCTACAGCCACACCAATGACGACGGCACGGTCCGGTTGATCGGTGAAGCGCAGATGCTGATCGGCACCGGCGTCAGCCTGGAGCACTTCGTATCCAGCACGGTCAGCTGGGTACGGGCTTCGATCGAGTTCGACCGCTGGCTGGTCGAACAGCTCGGCCTGGAGACCGACATCGAGTCCGGCGACGACGAGAAGCCGGGCGACGACGAGGCCTGAGCACAAGCGGAGATCACGAGCCCGGTCGACGTGCCGCCCCTGAGGGCGACGGCGCGGGGCCGGGCTCGTGCCATCTCCCGGGTCGTCAGGGCGCCAGGCTCTTCAGCCGGGCCGCCGCGTCCTTCAGGACGTCCTCGCGCTTGCAGAAGGCGAAGCGCACGAAGGGCGCGCCCTGGGCTTGGTGGTCGTAGAAGACGGCGTTCGGGACGGCCACGATGCCGCAGCGCTCGGGCAGGGAGCGGCAGAAGGCGAAGCCGTCGCTCTCGCCGAGGGGGCGGATGTCGGTGGTGATGAAGTACGTGCCCGAGGGCCGGAAGACCGTGAAGCCCGCGTCGGAGAGGCCGTCGGCCAGCAGGTCGCGCTTGGTGCGCAGATCCTCGCGGAGGGTGTCGAAGTAGGCGCCCGGCAGGCGGAGGGCCTCGGCGACCGCGTACTGGAACGGGCCCGCGGAGACGTAGGTCAGGTACTGCTTGGCGGAGCGGACGGCGGTGATCAGCTCCGGGGTGGCGGTGATCCACCCGACCTTCCAGCCGGTGTACGAGAACGTCTTGCCCGCGCTGCTGATCGTGACGGTGCGCTCGCGCATCCCGGGGAAGCCCGCGAGCGGGGTGTGGGCGTCGCCGAAGACGAGGTGTTCGTAGACCTCGTCCGTGATCACCAGCAGATCGCGCTCGACGGCGAGGGCGGCGACGGCGGCCAGCTCGTCGTGGGTGAGGACGGTGCCGGTGGGGTTGTGCGGGGTGTTGAGCAGGATGAGGCGGGTGCGGTCGGTGACCGCGGCGCGCAGCTCGTCCAGGTCGAGGCGGAAGGCGCCCTCGTGCGGGCGGAGGGTGACCGGGACGCGGGTGCCGCCCGCCATCGCGATGCACGCCGCGTACGAGTCGTAGTACGGCTCCAGCGCGATCACCTCGTCGCCCGGCTCCAGCAGGGCCAGCAGCGAGGCGGCGATGGCCTCGGTGGCGCCCGCGGTGACCAGCACCTCGGTGTCGGGGTCGTAGGTCAGGCCGTAGAAGCGCCCCTGGTGCTCGGCGACGGCGGTGCGCAGCTCGGGGATGCCGGGCCCGGGCGGGTACTGGTTGCCGCGGCCGTCGCGCAGGGCGCGCACCGCGGCCTCGCGCACCTCTTCGGGGCCGTCGGTGTCGGGAAAGCCCTGGCCCAGGTTGATGGCACCGGTGCGCACGGCGAGGGCGGACATCTCGGCGAAGATCGTCGTGCCGAATGCGGCCAGCCGGCGGTTGAGCAGCGGTCGTCCCATGGGCCCATCCTCCGTCGAACCTCTGGACTTCCTCAACTCGGCTTTTGCGGGGGAGCAAGCCGGGCAGGAGCCGGACAGACACGACAGAGCGGTACCTCGCTACGGGGGCTCGCTACGGGGGATGGGAAGGAGTGAGGACCCATGGGTTTTGTCATCGTGTTCGTCGTCGTGGTCTTCGCGGTCGCGGCGGTCGCGGCGCTGAGCGCCGGTAAGGCCAGGAAGCGGTACGGCGGTCGCCGGGGGGCGTACGGGGCCGGGTCGTCCGGCGGAGCGGCCGGCGGTGGCTGGTGGCTCGGCAGTGGCGGTTCGAGCGGCGGCGGCTGCGGCGGTGGCGGAGGCCACCACGGCGGCAGCAGTTGCGGTGGCAGCAGCGGCTGCGGCGGCGGAGGGGGCTGCGGCGGCGGTGGCGGTGGCGGCGGCGGTGGCTGCGGGGGAGGCGCCTGAGCCGCCTGAGCCGCCCACCGGGGGAACCCGCCCGAGAATGCGCCCGGCGCGCCAACGTGCGCCGGGCGCACGTGTGTTGAACACTTGAACTGGGGACCGCCCTAGGGGGTGGAAACCCGGCGAAGGTGGGTAAAAACGATGTGGCGCCGACCATTTCATGATTCCGTATACCACCGCCCTACGGACCCCACGTGGGCACGAGCCGGCGTATCCGCATACCCCTGGACCACCGCGGGGCGAGCCGGTCCACCTTTCCCCTGCGTGCTTGCGGAGCCGACCCATGCTCACGACCCTCAAGACTGCCTACACCGACACCCGCGCCGACGACCTGGCCTGGTCCCTGGGGCGGGAACCGCTTCCGGCCCTGGCCGTGCTCGACCTCCGACTTCACGGTTTCGCAGTGCAGTTGAGGCTTCTCGGGGCCTCGCACCAGGTCCTCCTCGAAGCGGAGGACGGGCGCTGTTCGGAGACCGTGGCCTGTATATCCGGCAGCAGCACCCCGCTTCCGCTGGGGGTTTCCACCCTCGTCGACGGCCGTGAGTACGAATTCGCGGCGCGCGTCGAGGAGTTGTCGCAGGGCGCGTTCGCCGGGCGGGCCCAGGAGTTACTCGCCCTGGTCGCCGACCATCCGCACGGCCTGGCCGGGACGTTCCCCGGCAGCCCGCACGCGTTCACCGCGCTGCTCGCGCAGTGGAACGAGGGCACGGTGGGGTGGCGTACCTGGCACGCCTACCCGCAGGAGGGGCGGTTGGTGACCACCCGTACCTGTCTGGGGGTGGCGTCCATGCCGATGTCGCTGCGTCCTCCCGCCGATCCGGTGTCCTCCCGCTGAAATCTGGTGTGCGGATGATGCGGTGTACGGATGAGCGGCCGTCAGTGCACCCTTGTGGGTGACCAGGTGTGGGTGATTTGTAACGTAGCGTTCCGTTCGTGACCGAATCCCCGAAGCCCGCGCCGGAGCCCGAGAGTCCGGTGCGGCTGCCCGTGCGGGCCGGGTTCGGCCGCTTCCTCATCCTCGTCACCGTCTTCGTCTGCGCCGCCTGCGGACTGGTCTACGAACTCGAACTCGTCGCCCTCGCCTCGTACTTGGTGGGCGACTCGGTCACCCAGGCGTCCGTCGTCCTGTCGGTGATGGTCTTCGCCATGGGCGTCGGCTCCCTGCTCGCCAAGTGGCTGCGCCGCCGCGCCGCGGTCGGCTTCGGCGCCGTCGAGGCGGTGCTCGCGCTCCTCGGCGGCTGCTCGGCGATGGCCCTGTACGCGTCCTTCGCGTGGTGCGGGCAGTCGCGCCCCGCGCTGGTCGGCTTCTCGTTCGCGATCGGCGTGCTCATCGGCGCCGAGGTGCCGCTGCTGATGACGCTCATCCAGCGGGTGCGGCGGCAGGACCCGGGCGGCGCGGTCGCCGATCTGTTCGCCGCCGACTATGTGGGCGCGCTGGTCGGCGGGCTCGCCTTCCCGTTCCTGCTGCTGCCCGCGTTCGGCCAGCTGACCGGCGCCCTGGTGACCGGCGCGGTCAACGCGGTCGCGGGCGGGGCGCTGGTGCTGTGGCTGTTCCGCCGCGATCTGAGCGCACGGTCCCGGTGGGCGCTGATCGTCACCGACGCCCTGGTGCTCGCCCTGCTGGCCGCGGGCGCCGTCCTCACCCCCTCCTTCGAACGCGCCGCCCGGCAGGCCGTGTACGGGCCGGAGGTGCGCGTCGCCGTGCGCACCGGGGTCCAGGAGGTGGTGCTCACCGGCGGCCGGACCCGCGGGCGCCCGCTGTCGCTGTTCCTCGACGGGCGGCTCCAGGTCAGCGGGCACGACGAGCTGCGCTACCACGAGGCGCTGATCCACCCCGCGATGGCGGCCGGACCGCACCGCCGGGTCCTGGTGCTGGGCGGCGGCGACGGGCTCGCGGCCCGCGAGGTGCTGCGGTACGGCGGGGTCCGGTCGGTGACCGTCGTCGAGCGCGACCCCGGGGTGGTGCGGCTCGCCCGCCGCGACCCCGCGCTCTCCGCCCTCAACGCGGGCGCCTACCGCGATCCGCGGGTGCGGGTGGTCACCGCGGACGCCTTCGACTGGCTGCGGCGCAGCGCGGCGTACGACGTCGTGGTGTGCGATCTGCCCGAACCCGATCTCACCCCGAGCACCAAGCTGTACTCCCAGGAGTTCTACGGCCTGGCGGAACGGGTGCTGGCCCCCGGCGGCCGGCTCGCCGTGCACGCGGGGGAGGCGGGCCCGCGGCCCCGCGCGTACTGGACGGTGGACGCGACGATGCGATCGGTGGGGCTGCACACGGTGCCGTACGTGGTGACGGTGCCCCCGGCGCCCGGCGGGCCCACGACCGACGGACCGACGGGGGACGGACCGCGCGACTGGGGGTTCCTGCTCGCGGCCCGCGACCCGGTCCGGCTGGGCCTCGCCCCCCACGGCCCCCGCCCGCGCTCGCTCACCCCGGCCGGCCTGGACGCGGCGCGGCGCGCGGCGGAACGGAGCCGGGAACCGCGTCTGCCACCGTCGACCCTGATGCACCCGCGCTACGCGGACTGATACCTCGGGGGCGAAAGTTGCGTGGGAACGGGTCTCAGCGAACGCGCGATGGGTAGTGTCTTGAGCTATGGAGCATGAGGTGTTCGTTCCGTTTCCCGTCGACACCGTCCGGCAGGCGCTCTCGGAGCCCGACCGCATCGCCCGTTGCGTCCCCGGGCTCCAGCAGGATGCCGATGAGGACGCGGGTCCGCTCGCCGGGCGGCTGCGGCTGCGCATCGGCGGATCCACCATCACCTACCGCGGCTCGCTGCGCCTCACCGAGCGCGGCGGCGGCGTGGAGGTCGAGGGCGAGGGCACCGAGGCGCGGGGCGGCGGCTCGGTGAAGCTCGCGCTGACCCTGACGCCGCGGGCCGTGGAGGGCGGCGGTACGGGGCTGCTCTGCTCCGGCACCGTGCGCAGCGAGGGGCGGCTGGCCGAGTTCGACGCGCACGCGACCGAGACGGTGGCCCGCCGGCTGCTGGACCGCTTCGGGTCGGCGCTGGCGTCCGGTCTCGAGGCGGCCCCGATCAGCCCGCCCGCCGAGCACGACCCGCTCACCGAGGCGGACCTGCCGCTGCGCGCCGAGGACGCCGCTCGGACCGAGGCCGCCGAGGAGGCCGAGGACGTCGACGTGGACGACATCGGCGACCTCGACGACGTGGACCAGGTGGAGGACGTCGGCGCCCTCGCCGAGCTGGGCGGGCTCGACGAGGACGAGCCGCCGGCCGAGGCCGCGCACGCCCGCCGCACCATGATCGGCCGCTCGACCGAGGAGGTCGACCACGCCCCGCCCCGCGGCCGCTACGCCCCCGTACCGGCGCCCGAGGCCGGATCCACCGGTGCCACGCTGCGCTGGGCCGCGCCCGCCGCGGCCGTGGTGATCGCGTCGGCCGTCGTGGTCGGACGGCGCGTCCTGCGCCGCCGCCGATAAGCCGCCGGTGAGCCCTGGTGAGCTGGTGATTGCTCGCCGCCGCTGAGCGGCTGCGCATAGGGTCGGGGCGTGACCGAAGAGACAACGGAGACCAAGGGCGTCCGGCTGACCGCCGGGGACGCCGAGCTGACCGTTTCGCCCGAGAACGGCTGCCGCATCGGCTCGCTGCGCATCGGTGGCACGGAGCTGCTGCGGCAGGGCCCGCGGTACGGGTCCTTCCCGATGGTGCCCTGGTGCGGCCGGGTCGAGCTGGGGCGGTTCCGCGACGGCGGCCGGAGCCATCAGCTGCCCGTCAACTCCCCGCCGCACGCGATCCACGGCACCGGCCGGGACCTCGCCTGGCGCACGGTCCGCACCGGGCCGGACAGCGCGGCCTTCACCTATGACCTCGCCGACCCCTGGCCGTACGAGGGCCGGGTCACCCAGAGCTTCGAGCTGGCCGCGGACGCGCTGACCGTCACCATGAGCGTGGAGACGGAGGGCGACTCCTTCCCGGCGCAGGCCGGGTGGCACCCGTGGTTCCTGCGCAACCTGGGCGAGGGCGGCGCCGACGCCGAGCTGTCCTTCGCCGCGGAGTGGCAGGAGGAGCGCGGCGAGAACCACCTCCCCACCGGCCACCGCATCCCGCCGCGCCCCGGCCCGTGGGACGACTGCTTCGGCATGCCGGACGGCGTGGACGTCACGCTGACCTGGCCGGAGCGGCTGGAACTCAAGGTCACCAGCCGCAGCGCATGGGTCGTGGTCTACGACGAGCAGGCGGAGGCGGTGTGCGTCGAGCCGCAGTCCGGGCCGCCGAACGGTCTGAACACCCTTCCCCGCCTGGTCACGCCCATCGACCCGCTGGAGATCTCCATGACGTGGAGCTGGCGCGACCTGAGGTAGGGGGCTCGTGGGGGCCCGTGGGGGCGGGTACGGACACCGCCTAAGCTCATGCGCATGAGCGAAGCGCGTGACGCCCTGCTACAGCAGATCAAGGACAAGGCCGTGGTCCACGGCAAGGTGACCCTCTCCTCCGGCAAGGAGGCCGATTACTACATCGACCTGCGCCGGATCACCCTGGACGCCGAGGCCGCGCCCCTGGTCGGGCAGGTCATGCTCGACGCCACGGCCGACCTGGACTTCGACGCGGTGGGCGGCCTGACCCTGGGCGCCGACCCGGTGGCCACGTCCATGCTGCACGCGGCCGCCGCGCGGGGCCGCAGGCTCGACGCCTTCGTCGTCCGCAAGGCGCAGAAGACCCACGGTCTCCAGCGGCGGATCGAGGGCCCGGACATCACGGGCCGGCGGGTGCTGGTGGTCGAGGACACCTCCACCACCGGCGGCTCGCCGCTGACCGCCGTCGAGGCGGCGCGTGAGGCGGGCGCCGAGGTCGTCGCGGTCGCCACGATCGTCGAGCGCGGGGCCGCGCCCGCGATCGCGGACGCCGGGCTGCGTTACGTACCGGCGTACTCGCTCGCCGACCTCGGCCTGAGCTGACCCGAGCTGACCTGGGGTAATCGCGTGGGTGGTTTCACGTGAAACCACCCACCCCCGTCCGTGTGGTCCCCGCGTGCGCCGTGTGGAGCAATCGGCGGAGTCTGGGAAGATGGCCACGACGATGACGTCGCCGCAGGACTCCCCCTAGGTCAGGGCCAAGAACCTCACCCGCACATCACAAGGAGCGGACAGATGCCCATCGCATCCCCTGAGATCTACAACGAGATGCTCGACCGGGCGAAGGCAGGCAAGTTCGCCTACCCGGCGATCAACGTGACCTCGACGCAGACGCTGCACGCCGCGCTGCGGGGCTTCGCCGAAGCGGAGAGCGACGGCATCGTCCAGATCTCCACCGGTGGTGCCGAGTTCCTGGGTGGCCAGTACAGCAAGGACATGGTGTCCGGCGCGGTCGCGCTCGCCGAGTTCGCGCACGTCGTCGCCAAGAAGTACCCGGTCAACATCGCGCTGCACACCGACCACTGCCCGAAGGACAAGCTGGACGGCTATGTGCGTCCGCTGCTCGCGGTCTCCCAGGAGCGCGTCGCGAGCGGCCAGAACCCGCTGTTCCAGTCCCACATGTGGGACGGCTCCGCCGAGACGCTGGACGACAACCTGCGCATCGCGCAGGAGCTGCTGGCCGAGGCGGTCAAGGCCAAGATCATCCTCGAGGTCGAGATCACCCCGACCGGCGGCGAGGAGGACGGCGTCTCGCACGAGATCAACGACGAGCTGTACACGACCGTCGCGGACGTCGAGCGCACGGCCGAGGCGCTGGGCCTGGGCGAGAAGGGCCGCTACCTGCTGGCCGCCTCCTTCGGCAACGTCCACGGCGTCTACAAGCCGGGCAACGTCGTGCTGCGCCCTGAGCTGCTGCGCCAGCTCCAGGACGGCATCGCCGCGAAGTCCGGCAAGACCGACCCGTTCGATTTCGTCTTCCACGGCGGCTCCGGCTCCACGGAGCAGGAGATCCTCACGGCGCTGGAGAACGGCGTGGTGAAGATGAACCTCGACACCGACACCCAGTACGCCTTCACCCGGCCGATCGCGGACCACATGTTCCGCAACTACGACGGCGTGCTGAAGGTCGACGGCGAGGTCGGCAACAAGAAGACCTACGACCCGCGCAGCTGGGGCAAGGTCGCCGAGAAGAGCATGGCCGAGCGGGTCACGCAGGCCTGCGCGAACCTGCGCTCCACCGGCACCAAGCTGAAGTAACCGGCGCCGTTCCGGGCCCGGGCCCCGCCGTCGCGGCGGGCCCCGGGCCGCGCCTTTTCCGGGGCCGCGCCCGCGGGCTGGCCTCTCGCGGGCGACACGGGGATGATCCAGGTATGGGCGATAGCGCACCCGCCACCGCGGTGCGGCTCTCCAGTGCCTCCGGGCGGTGGGTCGTGCTCACCACCGTGCTGGGCTCCGCGATGGCGCTCCTCGACAGCACCGTCGTCAACGTGGCCCTGCCCCGCATCGGCCTCGACCTCGGCGCCGATCTCGCCGTCCTCCAGTGGACCGTCAACGCCTACCTGCTCACCCTCGCCGGGCTCATCCTCCTCGGCGGGGCGCTCGGCGACCGCTTCGGGCGGCGCCGGGTGTTCATCGTCGGCGTCGTGTGGTTCGCGCTCGCGTCCCTGCTGTGCGGGATGGCGCCGAACGCCGGGATGCTCATCGGTGCCCGCGCGCTCCAGGGCATCGGCGGGGCGCTGCTCACCCCCGGCTCGCTGGCGCTGATCCAGTCGGTCATCCACCCCGACGACCGGGCCCGGGCGGTCGGGCTGTGGTCCGGGTTCGGCGGGGTGGGGGCGGCGATCGGGCCGTTCCTCGGGGGCTGGCTGGTCGACGGTCCGGGCTGGCGCTGGGTGTTCTTCCTCAATGTGCCGCTGGCGGCGGTGTGCGTACCGGTCGCGCTGCGGCACGTACCGGAGTCCCGGGATCCGCGGGCGCACGGCCGGTTCGACGTCCTGGGCGCGGTGCTCGGCGCGCTCGCGCTCGGCCTGGTGACGTACGCGCTGATCGCCGCGCCGCAGCGGGGCGCGTCGCTCTCCGTGGTGCTGCCCGCCGTGGCCGGGCTGCTGGCGGGGGTGGCCTTCGTGTACGCGGAGCGGGTCCGCCCCGAGCCGATGCTGCCACTCTCCCTGTTCTCGTCGCGCCAGTTCACCGCCGTGAACGCGGTGACGCTGTGCGTGTACGCGGCCTTCGGCGGCTTCTTCTTCCTGGTCGTGCTGAACCTCCAGGTGGTCGTCGGCTACTCCGCGCTGGTCGCCGGGACCGCGCTGCTGCCGACGACCCTGCTGATGCTGCTGCTGTCGGCCCGCTCCGGTGAGCTGGGCAAACGCATCGGCCCGCGGATCCCGCTGACCGTCGGCCCGCTGCTGTGCGCGGCCGGGATGCTGCTGATGACCCGGGCCGGGGTGGGGGCCGTCTACTGGCGGGACGTGCTGCCCGCGCTGGTGGTGATGGGGCTGGGCATGGTGGTGCTCGTCGCCCCGCTCACCGCGACCGTCCTGGCCTCGGTGGACGTCGGACGGGCGGGCCTGGCCAGCGGCATCAACAACGCGGCGGCGCGGGCGGCGGGCCTGGTCGCGGTGGCGGCGCTGCCGCTGCTGGCGGGCATGGGCTCGGAGGCGTACCGGTCGGCGGACCTGTTCTCGGAGTCCTTCCGGCGGGCGATGCCGATCTGCGCGGGGGTGCTGGTGGTGGGCGCGCTCATCGCCTGGCGGGCGGTACGGGCGGACGCGCTGGAGCGGGCCGGGGGAGCGGAGCCCGCAGAGGAGGTTGAGGAGGGGGCGCGGGCGGCGGAGGAGCGCCCCTGCCGTCCCGAGTGCGCGTACCACTGCGGGGTGGGCGCCCCGCCCCTGGACCCGGGGGAGCGGCCCCGTCGCCGCGCCGGTCCCGGCAGTCCCGGCGGTCCACCCGCCTGACCTGCCACGGCCCGGCGGGGGCGGCCGGGACCGGGTGTGGGGCGGCGGGCGGGGCGGGTGGTCCGGCAGACTGGAACCCATGGCCATTCACGAGAACCTGCTCGGGGGACCGCCCCCGACCCATCTGCCCGACGACCCCGAGCCCCGGGAACTGCTCGCGTCCGGCGCGGCTCCCTCCGAGGTCGCCGCGAAGTACCCGGCCTCCTCGCTCGCCTGGGCCCAGCTCGCGGACGAGGCGTTCGAGAACGGCCGGGTGGTCGAGTCGTACGCGTACGCCCGCACCGGCTACCACCGCGGACTGGACGCGCTGCGGCGCAGCGGCTGGAAGGGTCACGGACCCGTGCCCTTCGAGCACGAGCCCAACCGCGGCTTCCTGCGCGCCCTGCACGCGCTCGCCCGCGCCGCGCAGTCCATCGGTGAGCAGGAGGAGTACGAGCGCTGCTCGACGTTCCTGCGCGACAGCTCCCCGACCGCGGCGGACACGCTCTCCTGACCTGGTGCGAGGCGTGGGCCTGCCGGGGCGATTCGCACCGGCAGGCCCGTTTCGCGCCGTCGTGAACGTGCCGCACGCACTTGCGGGCGGCGCGCGCGGCACGCATGATGCGGGCAGGGACCACAGGTGTGGCCCCTGAGGGGACCGGGGCTCCGAGACCGAAGGGATGGGGCGGACCGCTACCCGGTAGCGCGTATTCAGGAGATGCGATGTCGCAGCAGCCTGCCCCGAAATCCGCCCCCGCGCCCGAGGGAGCCGTCCCGTCCGACGGCGAACCGGAAGCACCCCATCTGGACTTCCAGGGCACGACCCCGTACGAGGACTACGTCCGGGCGTCCGTCCTCACCCACCTCCAGCACCCGCTCTCCGACGACCCCGGCGAGATGGTCTTCCTGGTGACCACCCAGGTCATGGAGCTGTGGTTCACCGTCATCGTCCACGAGTGGCACACCGCCGCGCAGGCGCTGCGCGAGGACGACGTGCCCACCGCGCTGGAGGCGCTGCGGCGCTCCACGTATGAGCTGGAGTCGCTGAACGCGTCCTGGAAGCCGCTCGCGCACCTCACGCCCGGCCAGTTCAACGCGTACCGCTCCGCACTCGGCGACGGCTCCGGCTTCCAGTCCGCGATGTACCGGCGGCTGGAGTTCCTGCTCGGCGAGAAGTCGGCGTCCATGCTGGTCCCGCACCGGGGCGCGCCGCGCGAGTACGCGGAGCTGGAGAAGGCGCTGACCGAACCCAGCCTCTACGACGAGGTGCTGCGCTTCCTGGCCCGCCGCGGCCACGCCGTACCCGCCACCGTGCTGGACCGCGACCCGGCCCGCCGGTACGAACCGGACCCCGCGGTGGAGCGGGTGTGGCAGGAGATCTACTCCGGCCCGCGCGAGGACGAGCTGATCCGGCTCGGCGAGGCGCTGACCGAGGTCGCCGAGCTGGTGTGGCGCTGGCGCAACGACCATCTGGTGGCCACCCGGCGGGCGATGGGCGCCAAGACCGGAACGGGTGGCTCCGCCGGGGTCGCCTGGCTGGAGAAGCGCGCCACGAAGAACGTCTTCCCCGAGCTGTGGACGGCCCGTAGCCATGTCTGACGCGACGATCTCCACGGACGCCTCGGACCTGACCGACGAGGCCGCCGCGCTCGACGCGGCCGACGAACTCCGCGCCAAGCGCGACGCCTTCACCCTCGAAGACGAGACGGGCGCCGACACCGTCTACCTCGACGGCAACTCGCTCGGCGCGCTGCCCCGCGCCGTCCCCGCCCGGCTGGCCGACGTCGTGGCCCGCGAATGGGGACAGCTGCGCATCCGCTCCTGGGAGGAGAGCGGCTGGTGGACCGCCCCCGAGCGGATCGGCGACCGCGTGGGGCGGATCGTCGGCGCCGCCCCGGGACAGGTGGTGGTCGGCGACTCGACCAGCGTGAACGTCTTCAAGGCGGTCGTCGCCGCGGTACGCATCGCCCAGGAGCGCGGCGCCCACCGCGACCAGATCGTGGTGGACGAGGCCACCTTCCCCACCGACGGCTACATCGCCGAGTCCGCCGCCCGCATGACCGGCTGCACCGTCCGGGCCGTGGCGGCGGGCGACGTGCCGACCGCGGTCGGGCCGCGCACCGCCGTCGCGCTCGTCAACCACGTCGACTACCGGACCGGCCGACTCCATGACCTGCCCGGTACGACGGCCGCCGTGCACGCGGCCGGGGCCCTCGCCGTATGGGACCTGTGCCACAGCGCGGGCGCGCTCCCGGTGGGGCTCGACGCCCACGGGGTCGACCTCGCCGTCGGCTGTACGTACAAGTACCTCAACGGCGGGCCCGGTGCGCCCGCCTACCTGTACGTGGCGCGGGAGCACCAGCCGCGCTTCGACTCCCCGCTGCCCGGCTGGAACTCCCACGCCGACCCCTTCGGCATGGACACCGCGTACACCCCCGCCGACGGCGCGGTGCGCGGCCGCGTCGGCACTCCCGACATCCTCTCCATGCTGGCGCTGGAAGCCGCGCTGGAGGTGTGGGACGACGTCCCGATCGAGGCCGTACGGGCGAAGAGCCTGGCCCTGACGGACTTCTTCCTGCGGTGCGTCGAGCGGTACGTACCGGCCGGGCGCGTCCGGTCCGTCACCCCGGCCGCCCACGCGGAACGCGGCAGCCAGGTCGCGCTGCGCTGCGCGGACGCGGGCCCGGCGATGGCCGAACTGGTCCGCCGCGGCGTGGTCGGCGACTTCCGCCGCCCCGACGTGCTGCGCTTCGGCTTCACCCCGCTGTACACCGGCTTCGCCGAGGTGGAACGGGCGGCGCGGGTGCTGGCCGACGTGCTGGACGAGGTGGGCTGACCGATGCCACGCGACGCGGCCGCCGAGGAGGCGTCCCTGTTCGGCCACGCCCCGGTGGCGCCGGACGCGACGGCCGCGTACGGCGAACACCCGGACCAGGTGGTGGACTTCCACCTCCCCCACGACCCGGCGGCCCCCGCCCCGCTGGTGATCCTCTTCCACGGAGGCGCCTGGCGCGCCCCCTACGACCGCCACCACCTCTCCCCCTTCGCCGCCCACCTGGCGGAACGCGGCCTCGCGGTGGCCCTGCCGGAATACCGCCGCGGCCCGGCCGCGGACGGCGATGCCGAGGCTGCGCCCCTCGGGCGGCACGACGCCGAAGGCGCCGGCCAGGGCCCGCAGG
>NZ_RIBZ01000262.1:0-12400 GCF_003721215.1 Streptomyces botrytidirepellens | reverse complement strand
CACGGGCTTCCGTGCGGGGCGCGGCCCTTTTTCGAGTCTGTGCGGTTCGTGTCCTTCCGGCTCCGGACCGCGATGCTTCCGCTGCCTGGATAATGACTTCCGTTCACCGCTGGTTCCGAAGGAGCGCTCCCTATGATCCCGCCCGTCGTCCACTCGCTGCGCGAGCAGATCCGCGAGCACATCGTGGAGGGCATCGTCAGCGGGCGGTGGAAGCCGGGCGAGCGCATCGTGGAGCGGCGCATCGCGACGGAGCTGGAGGTGAGCCAGACGCCCGTACGGGAGGCGCTGCGCGAGCTGGAGACGCTGCGGCTGATCGAGTCGGCTCCGAACAAGGGCGTCCGGGTGCGGAATCTGACCGCGTCCGACCTGGAGGAGATCTATCCGGTGCGGGCCGGTCTGGAGCAGATCGCCGCGGAGCTGGCGGCGCCCCGGCTGGCCGAGGACACCTCGGCGCTGGAGCCCGAGGTGCGGGCGCTGTACGAGGCGGACCGCAGGGCCGACGGCGAGGCCCAGGTGCGGCACACCGTGGCCTTCCACCGGGAGCTGGTGCGGGCGTCGGGCAACAGCGTGCTGCTGCACACCTGGGAGTCGCTGGGCATCGAGATCTGGACGACGCTGTCGATCCGCTGGCTGGGCACCGTTCAGCAGTCGTACGCCGAGGAGCACGAGGCGGTGGTGGACGCGTTCCGGCGACGGGATCCGCGGGTGGGCGAACTGGTCAAGGCCCATGTGCTCGGCTGTGCACCGCGTGCCTGATTTCACGGCACGGAATGCCAATTTCGGCCTACGGACAAGTTTTTCCCTTCACCTACTTTGATCGATCATCGATCAGAACTTACAGTCGACCGCATGACCGATCTCGCAAGCACGCAGCCGAGTGCGCTCGACCAGTTCCCCGACCGGGACCCCGAGGAGACCGCCGAGTGGGGCGCCTCGCTCGCTGCCGTCACCCAGGCCGCCGGACCGCACCGCGCCTCGTACCTGATGCGCCGCACCCTGGAGCGCGCCGAGGACACCGGGCTGTCGCTGCCGCCGCTGCTGGAGTCGGACTACGTCAACACCATCCCGACCGCCGCGGAGCCCGCGTTCCCCGGTGACGAGGCCATGGAGCGCCGGATCACCGCCTGGAACCGGTGGAACGCGGCGGCGATGGTCACCCGCGGCAGCGCGGACGGCCTCGGCGGCCACATCGCCACCTTCGCCTCCGCCGCCTGGCTCTACGAGACGGGCTTCCAGCACTTCTTCCGCGGCAAGGAGGCCGACGGCAGCGGCGACCAGCTCTACATCCAGGGCCACGCCTCCCCCGGCATCTACGCCCGCGCCTTCCTCGACGGCCGGCTGACCGAGGAGCACCTGGACCACTTCCGCCGTGAGGCGGGCGGCGACGGCCTGCCCTCGTATCCGCACCCGCGCCGGATGCCGTGGCTGTGGGAGTTCCCCACCGTCTCGATGGGCATCGGCCCGATCTCCGCGATCTACCAGGCCCGCTTCAACCGCTACCTGGCCGCCCGCGGCATCAAGGACACCGCGAACTCCCACGTATGGGCCTTCCTCGGCGACGGCGAGATGGACGAGCCGGAGTCGACCGCCGCCCTGGCGCTGGCCGGGCGCGAGGGCCTGGACAACCTCACGTTCGTCATCAACTGCAACCTCCAGCGCCTCGACGGCCCGGTGCGCGCCAACTTCAAGATCGTGCAGGAGCTGGAGGCCCAGTTCCGCGCCGCCGGGTGGAACGTCGTCAAGTCGCTGTGGGGCTCCGCCTGGGACGAGCTGTTCGCCCGGGACGCCTCCGGTGCGCTGGCACGCCGCCTGCGCGAGGTCCCCGACGGCCAGTTCCAGACGTACGCGACCCGCGACGCCGCCTACATCCGCGAGCACTTCTTCGGCGCCGACCCGGCCCTCGCGGAGCTGGCGAAGTCGCTGTCCGACGCCAAGCTGGCCGAGTGTTTCCACACCTCCCGCGCGGGCCACGAGCCGCGCAAGGTGTACGCGGCCTACCGCGCGGCCGTGGAGCACAAGGGCGCCCCGACGGTCGTCCTCGCGCAGACCGTCAAGGGGTACACGCTCGGCCCCACCTTCGAGTCGCGCAACGCGAACCACCAGATGAAGAAGCTGACCGGCAAGGAGTTCCGCGCCATGCGCGACCTCCTGGAGCTGCCCATCCCGGACAGCAAGCTCGACGACAGCCTCGTTCCGTACGCCCACCCCGGCCCGGACTCCCCCGAGGTCCGCTACCTCCAGGAGCGCCGCGCCGAGCTCGGCGGCCCCGCCCCGGCCCGCAAGGTCCACCCGGTGGCCCTGCCCGAGCCCGCGGCCAAGCCGTTCGAGACCCTGGCCAAGGGCTCCGGCAGCCAGGAGATCGCCACGACCATGGCCTTCGTGCGCCTGGTCAAGGACCTGATGCGGGACAAGGAGACCGGCCACCGCTGGGTGCCGATCGTGCCCGACGAGGCCCGCACCTTCGGCATGGAGTCGCTCTTCCCGACCGCCGGGATCTACTCCCCGCTCGGCCAGACCTACGACCCGGTCGACCGCGATCAGCTCCTGTACTACAAGGAAGCCGAGAACGGTCAGATCCTCAACGAGGGGATCACCGAGGCCGGTTCGATGGCCGACTTCACCGCCGCCGCCACGTCGTACGCGACGCACGGCGAGCCGACGATCCCCTTCTACATCTTCTACTCGATGTTCGGCTGGCAGCGCACCGCCGACCAGATGTGGGCGCTCGCCGACCAGCTCGGCCGCGGCTTCCTGATCGGCGCCACCGCGGGCCGCACCACCATGACCGGTGAGGGCCTCCAGCACGCCGACGGCCACTCGCACCTGATCGCCTCCACCAACCCGGCGGCGCTCGCCTACGACCCGGCGTTCGCGTACGAGGTCGGCGTGATCGTGCGGGACGGGCTGCGGCGGATGTACGGCCCGCAGGCCGAGGACGTCTTCTACTACCTCACGGTCTACAACGAGACCAAGGTGCAGCCCCCGATGCCGCAGCACGACGGCGTCGAGGAAGGCATCGTCAAGGGCCTCTACCGCTTCCAGGAGGCCGAGGCGCCCGCCGCCGACGCCCCCCGGATCCAGCTCCTCGCCTCCGGCACCGCCATCCACTGGGTGCTGGAGGCCCAGAAACTGCTCGCCGACGACTGGGGCGTGGCCGCCGACGTGTGGTCCGCCACCTCCTGGAGCGAGCTGCGCCGCGATGCCCTGTCCTGTGACGCGGCGCAGCTCAACGGCGAAGACCGGGTCCCGTACGTCACCCGTGCCCTGGCAGGCGCACCGGGCCCGGTCCTCGCGGTCAGCGACTGGATGCGTGCGGTACCGGACCAGATCAGCCAGTGGGTCGAGCAGGACTGGTACTCGCTCGGCACCGACGGCTTCGGTCTCTCCGACACCCGCGAGGCGGCCCGCCGCCACTTCGGCGTGGACGTCCACTCGATCGTGGTCACCGCGCTGGCCCGGCTCGCCAAGCAGGGCGCGGTCAAGAGCACGGCCCCCAAGGAGGCCGCCGAGCGCTACGGCATCTGACCCCGCGGCGCCGCCCCGTCACGGCATGATGGGGCGGTGCGTGCCGCGCGGCTGATCAAGATGGTCCTTCTGCTCCAGGCTCGGCCCTCGATGACGGGGGCCGAGCTGGCGCGTGAGCTGGAGGTTTCGGAGCGCACGGTGACGCGTGACGCCGCCGCGCTCTCCGAGGCCGGGGTCCCGGTGTACGCGGACCGTGGCCGGGCCGGTGGCTACCGGCTCATCGGCGGCTACCGCACCCGGCTGACCGGCCTCGGCCGCACCGAGGCCGAGGCGCTGTTCCTGTCCGGCGTGCCGTCCGCGCTGCGCGAGATGGGGCTCGCCGACGCCGCCTCCGCCGCCCGGCTGAAGGTCTCCGCCGCGCTCCTGCCCGAGCTGCGCGACGCCTCCCACACGGTGGCGCAGCGCTTCCACCTCGACGCCCCGGGGTGGTGGCAGGAGCCGCAGACGCCCTCGCTGCTGCCGGACGTCGCCGACGCGGTGTGGGACGACCGGCGGCTCGCGGTCCGCTACCGCCGCCGGGACACGGAGGTGGAGCGGGAGCTGGAGCCGTACGGGCTCGTCCTCAAGGCGGGCGTCTGGTACCTCGCGGCCCGCGCAGACGGCCCCCAGGGCGATTTTCGGGTCTACCGGGTGGACCGTCTCGCCACGGTCGGGCCCGCGCCCGGCGAGGACCGGTTCCGGCGCGTCGAGACGTTCGACCTGCCCGCCTTCTGGGAGGAGCGGGCGGCGCAGTTCGCGCGCTCGATCCTCCGCGAGGAGGTCACCGTGCGCCTCACCCCGGAGGGCGCCCGCGCACTGCCGTACGTCACGGACCGTACGGCGGGCGAGGAGGCCGTACGGTCCGCCGGGGAGCCGGACAGCGAGGGGCGGATCACCGTGACGCTGCCGGTGGAGTCCGCCGACGTCGCGTACGCCCAGCTCCTCGCCCTCGGCCCGGAGGCGGAGGTGCTGGCGCCACCGGAACTGCGGGAGCGGTTCGCGGCGGCGGCACGGCGGATGGCGGACCTCTACCCGTAGCTACCGGTAATCGGCGGCCGTGCCCTCCTTGCCGCCGAAGACGACGTCACGGAAGTACCCGAAGGCGTCCGGCCGGGAGCCGTCGAGGTCGGTGAAGCCGTAGACCTTGGCCAGGTCCCCGCTGAACACGGACTTTCCGTTCCAGCGCGCCCGGTCCGGGTCGGCGGCGAGCGCGGCGACCGCGCGCCCGACGAAGCGCGGCGTCTCGGCGATGGCGAAGTGCTGCTCCTGCTCGACCGCGTCCCGCCAGTTCTCCTCGGTCACCCCGAAGTGGTCCAGCATCTGCTCGGAGCGCAGGAAGCCCGGGGAGACGCACACCGCGGTGCCGTCGAACTCCTTCAGCTCCTCCGCGAGCCCGAAGGCGGTGCGGATGGGGGCGTTCTTGGCGAGGTCGTAGAAGAGGTTCTCCCGGTAGGTCTTGTTGAATTCCGCGTTGCCGTCGGTCACCTCGATCACCAGGCCGCCCGGGTTCCGGATCAGCAGCGGGAGCGCGTAGTAGCTGGTGATCAGGTGGGTCTCGACGCCGAGCCGGAGCATCCGCAGGCCCCCCTCCAGGTCGCCCTCCCAGGACTTCTTGTTGCCGAACACGATCAGGTGCTCGCCGCCCCAGACGTCGTTGACCAGGACGTCCAGCCGCCCCTGCTCACGGTCGATGCGCTCGATCAGCGCCCGTACCTGCTCCCGCTCCAGGTGGTCGGTGGGCACCGCGATGCCGGTGCCGCCCGCGGCCGTGACCAGCTCCGCGGTCTCCTCGATGGTCTCCGTCGGCCGCCCGACCTCGCTGACCCGGTCCCGGGTGGTGCGTCCCGTCGCGTAGACGGTGGCGCCCGCCGCGCCCAGCTCGACGGCCATGGCCCGGCCCGCGCCGCGCGTGGCGCCCGCGACGAGTGCGACCTTGCCTGCCAGTGCGCCCTGTGTGCTCACGTATGTATGTCCTCTCCGTGGAGCCGTCCTCAGTGACGCGTTCGACGATCGCAAGGAAACCCGACACCTCCTGTCGCATATAACAAGAGGGCCGCATCTGGGTCGCTCCGCGTGCGGGGGTGGGCGCGAGGGCCGATGCTGGTCCCGTGATGATGGACGAGACGGAGTTCTGGGGGCTGGTCGACAGCGCTCGGGAGGCTGCCGAGGGCGACCCCGAGGACCAGTCCGACCTGCTCGTCGAGCAGCTGTCACAGCTCGACCCGGACTCCGTGCTGGACTTCGCCCGGCACTTCGAGGCCCGCGCCAACCGGGCGTACCGCTGGGATCTGTGGGGCGCCGCCTGGGTGCTGCTGGGCGGCGTCAGCGACGACGCCTTCGAGGCGTTCCGCTACTGGCTGATCGGCCAGGGCCGGGACGTCTTCGAGGGCGCGCTGCACGACCCGGACGCGCTGGCCGAGCTGCTGGAGGACTTCGACGATCAGGTGGACGGCGACTGTGAGGACCTGGGGTTCGCCGCGGACGAGGCGTACGAGCAGCTCACCGGCGCGGTGCTGCCGGACCTGGGGCTCCCCGAGCGGCCGGACGAGCCGGTCGGCGCGACGATCGACCTGGAGGACGACGAGGCGCTTGCGGCGCGGTACCCCCGGCTGTGGGAACGCTTCCGCGACTGACCTGAGGCAGCGCCGTCGGTGACGCGACTGACGTCAGGCGGCGCCGTCGGTGACGCGACTGACCTCAGGCGCCGTCGGTGAGGGGGCGGCCCATCAGCACGTCGTCCACGTACGCGCCGTCCAGCAGGAACTCCCCGCGCAGAACGCCCTCCACCACGAACCCCTCCGACTCGTACAGCCGCCGCGCCGGGAGGTTGTGGCCGAGCACCCGCAGGGTGATCCGGCTCGCGCCCTGCCGCAGTGCCTCCTCGTACGCCGCGTGCAGCAGCGCCCGCGCCACGCCCCGGCCGCGCACCCGCGGGTCCACGGCGAGCCCCTGTATCTGGCGGACGTGCGCGTTGCTGGCCAGCTGCGTCGGCGGGACGAGCCGCACGAAGCCGACGGGGCGCCCGTCCAGCTCGGCCACCATGTTGTGGACGGGGCGGTTGCGGTGGGTGAAGAAGGCGTCGTACGGCGGCTCCGGGGCCGGCAGTACGGAGTGCAGCGTCGACCAGGTGCGGCGCTCCAGAGCGACCAGCTCCTGTTCGTCGTCGAGCACGGCGCGGCGGATCAGCGGCGCGGGCACCGCGGACGGCTGGGGCGGGGCAGAGGGCTCGGACATGCTGGTCACTCTGCCACGCGCCCTTCGACGTCCGACATCCCCCGGATGATCGGGGGCAGGATGGGACCATGCGCATCGCGGTCACCGGTTCCACCGGGCTCATCGGGACGGCCCTCGTCCACTCCCTGCGCCGGGACGGCCACCAGGTCGTGCGGCTGGTGCGGCGAACTCCCCGCGAGGAGGCGGAAGTCGAGTGGGATCCGCACCGGCAGTGGGTCGACACCGCCGGGCTGACGGGGTGTGAGGCCGTCGTCCACCTCGCGGGCGCGGGCATCGGCGAGCACCGCTGGACCGATGCGTACAAGAAGGAGCTGCGGGACAGCCGGGTGCTGGGCACGGCCGCCATCGCCGAGGCCGTGGCCTCCCTGGACACCCCGCCGCGGGTGCTGGTCAGCGGAAGCGCGGTGGGGTTCTACGGGGACACGGGGGAGCGCGCGGTCGATGAGAGCGCGCCCCCTGGGCACGGTTTCCTCCCGGACCTGTGCCAGGACTGGGAGGAGGCGACCGCCGCGGCGCAGGAGGCGGACGTGCGCACGGTGTTCATCCGCAGCGGTCTGGTGATCGCGCCCGAGGGCGGCGCGTGGGGGCGGCTCTTCCCGCTGTTCAAGGCGGGCCTCGGGGGCCGGATGGGCAGCGGCCGGCAGTACTGGAGCTTCATCGCCCTGCACGACCACATCGCCGCGCTGCGCCACATCCTGGACACGGCGGACCTCAGCGGCCCCGTCAACCTCACCGCCCCCTCCCCCGTGACCAACCGTGAGATCACCGAGGCCATGGGCCGGGTGCTGCGCCGCCCCACGCTCCTCCATGTGCCCGCCCCGGCGCTGCGGATCGCCCTGGGCGAGATGTCCACCGACATCCTCGGCAGCGTCCGGGCCCTCCCCCGCAAGCTGCTGGACTCCGGCTTCTCCTTCACCTACCCGCATGTCGAGGAGGCCCTGAAGGCGGCCGTGGGCGGACGGCGCTGACGGGTCGCAGGGGAACGGGACAGGTCGTAGGGGAACGGGACGCCACGAAACGGAACGGCCGAACCCGATCGGCGTGCGACCGTTGTGCGCCCGTGCTCGGTCGATGCGCGTCTGTCATCGACCGTTTTTGCCCTTACCGTCGTGACCGTTCCGATCCGCTCCATCCCGACCCCGGGGAGGGAACGTGCTCACCAGCGCGCACCGCACGGACGTCGTCATCGTGGGAGCCGGACTCGCGGGGCTGGCCGCCGCCCAGTTGCTGACCGGCGCGGGGATGGAGGTCACCGTCCTGGAGGCCGCGCCCCGGGTCGGCGGCCGCATGACCACCGATACCGTCGACGGCTTCCGGCTGGACCGCACCGGGCAGCTGGTGAACACCTCGTTCCCCGAGCTGCGGCACACCCCGGGACTCGACACCCTCGCCCTGCGCCCCTTCTCCCAGGGGGTGCTGGTGCACGGCGACGGCCGTACGCAGCGGATCGGCACCCCCCGCGGCTCCCGGAGCGGCTCCCGGAGCACAAGGGGCGCACTCACCACGGCGCGCGCTCTCGCGAGCGCTGCCCGCGCGCCCCTGGGCGGCGGACTCGATCAGGCCCGACTCGGTGCCGCGCTCGGCAGGCTCGCCGCCCTGCCCGCGGACCGCCTCCTCGCCCGCCCCGACCGGCCGGTCCACGAGACCCTGGCGGGGCGGGGCCTTCCCGCTCGTACCGTCGAGAGCGTGCTGCGCCCGCTCCTCGTCTCGCTGCTGAGCGACCCGGGCCTGAACACGTCCAGCCGCTGCGCCGACCTGGTGCTGCGCGGCTACGCCCGCGGCCGGCTGTGCCTTCCGGCGGGCGGCGCCGCCACCGTCCCCGAACTGCTGGCCGCCACGCTGCCGCCGGGGACCGTCCGCACCGGCGTANCCCGAACTGCTGGCCGCCACGCTGCCGCCGGGGACCGTCCGCACCGGCGTACGGGCCACCTCGGCCGCCACCACCACCGTCACCACCGCCGGACACGGCGAGTTCCGCTGCCGGGCGGTGCTGGTGGCCACCGGGGCGCACGACGCCGCCGAACTCCTCCCCGGGCTGCGGCTGCCCGCCTTCCACCCGGTCACCGTGCTGCACCACACCGCCGACCAGCCGCCCCTGCGCGAACCCGCGCTGATCCTCGCGGCGGGTGGCCAGGGCCCCGTCGCCCACACCACGGTCGCGAGCGAGGTCGACCCCTCACGCGCGCCGGGCGGCCGGGTGCTCATCACCTCCACCGTGCTGGGCGCCGCCGCGGGCCTGCCGACCGCCGAACTCGACCGGCAGGCCAGGGCCCAGCTCGCCACCGTCTACGGCACCTCCACCACCGACTGGGAGCTGCTGGCCGCCCACCACGACCCGCACGCCGTACCCGCCATGCCCGCTCCGCACGACCTGCGGCGCCCGGTGCGGCTGCTGTCCGGGCTGTACGTATGCGGCGACCACCGCGACGCCAGCACCGTGCAGGGCGCCCTCGTCTCCGGCCGCCGCGCCGCCCGCGCGGTGCTCCAGGACTTCGGCGCCACCCCCGGCTCCGACACCCCGGCGGTCCCCGCGGCGGCGGCCTGATACCGCCCGCGCCGATGACGCGATCGGGAGCGTAGGGCAATTCCCGCGGGCCAGGATTCCGGCATGGCCACGGTGCTCGCGCCTCACTTCTTGAGCGCCTTTATCCCCTGTGCCACACCGAGCAGACAGCCTGCCCCGGCCAGCAGAATTCCCAGCGCCGGCTGAAAATCCGCGGCCCACGCCAGGAAGACGTAATCCTTCCCCTTGGCGTTCATGACGACGGAGCCGATCCCCACCGAGATCATGCCGATTGCCAAGCCCATGTCCTCATCACCATTCCTCAGCTCTGCGGAGGGAACACGAGAACCGTATATCCCTCAACCCAGGCCATGGCAGCGAGATATGACAGGTGTACAGGCATTTCCTTCCCAGGTACCGGAACGATGTACATCCTTCGATGTAAGGCCCGCCCGAGCGGTCCGCACTCGATGAATAAATGACATTGACAGGGCGCCACCGGCCTCTGTTTTATACGCCCGTGAAGAGCCGTCACCTCATGACCGACGACACCTTTCTCGACCACGTCGCCGACCGGCTCGCCGCCCTGCCGGGCGTGCACGCCGTCACCCTCGGCGGCTCGCGCGCTCAAGCGACCCACGCCCCGGACAGCGACTGGGACCTGGCCCTCTACTACCGGGGCGGCTTCGACCCGGCCGAGCTGCGCGCGGTGTGCCGCGCGGTCGGCTGGGAGGGCGAGGTCTCCGAGGTCGGCGCCTGGGGCGGGGGCGTCTTCAACGGGGGCGCCTGGCTCACCGTCGACGGCCGCCACGTCGACGTCCACTACCGCGACCTCGGCGTCGTCGACCACGAACTCGCCGAGGCCCGGCAGGGCCGCTTCCACTGGGAACCGCTCATGTTCCACCTCGCGGGCATCCCCAGCTATCTGGTCGTCGCCGAACTCGCCGTCAACCAGGTGCTCCGCGGCACCCTGCCCCACCCCGGGTACCCGGAGGCGCTGCGCGCTGCGGCTCCCCCGTTCTGGCGCGAGCGGGCCGCCCTGACGCTGGCGTACGCAGGGGGCTCGTACGCCCGGCGCGGCCAGGCCACCGAGGTCGCGGGCGCGCTGGCCACCGCCGCCATGCAGACCGGCCACGCGGTGCTGGCGGCGCGCGGCGAGTGGGTCACCAACGAAAAGCGGCTCCTGCGGCGGGCGGGCCTGGACCGCCTCGACGCGATCACGGCCGGGCTGCGGCCCGAGCCCGAGGTTCTGGCGCGGGCGGTCGCCGAGGCGGAGGAGGTGTTCGGGGCGGCGTCCTGAGCGGCCCCGAACACAGCCATACGGCCTCGGGCGCCCACACTTCGCCGGGCGCCGAAGCGACCGCGGCCTAGGCTGAACCCATGGCCGCCTCCCCCGCCTCTCCCGCACGCGACGCGGACATCGCCCGCGCCGCCACCGCCCTCGCGGACGCCTCCCGCGCCCGGATCCTGCTGGCGCTGGCGGAGGGGCGGGCACTGCCCGCGAGCGTGCTGGCCACGGAGGCGGGGGTGAGCGCCTCCACGGTGAGCGGGCACCTGGCGAAGCTGCTGGGGGCCGGTGTCGTACGCGTCGAACGGCAGGGGCGGCACCGCTACTACCGGCTGACCGGCCCCGCCGTCGGTGAGGCCATCGAGGCGCTGGCCAGGATCGCGCCGCCGCTGCCGGTCACGTCGCTGCGGGCGTCCTCCCACGCCAACGCCCTGCGCCGGGCCCGCACCTGCTACGACCACGTCGCGGGCGGCCTGGGCGTGGCGCTGATGGGCGCCCTGCTGGAACGCGGCGTGCTGACCGGCGGCGACGGACGCCACCACCCGGAGACGGCCGAACGCGACCGGCTGTCCGCCCCCGGCAACGACACCCCGTACCGGCTGACCGACCGGGGACGGGCCGAGCTGGCCGCGTTCGGCGTGAACGCGGACCAGCTCCACGGCCGCCGCCCCCTGATCCGCTACTGCGTGGACTGGACCGAACAGCGCCACCACCTGGCGGGCGCCCTGGGCGCCGCGATCACCGACCGGCTCTTCGAACTGGACTGGATCCGCCGGGGAACGCGGCGCCGGGCGATCGATGTGACGGAGAAGGGCACGGCGGGCCTGGCCGACACCTTCGGCGTCGCCGCGGGCTGACCCCACGCGAGGGTGCGGACCTAGCCCAGCGCCGCGACCCGTTCGCGGTAGCCGCGGACCGGGGCCGCGTCGCGGTACGGCTCCAGGCGGCGCTCGAAGTCGCGTACGTAGTCCAGCGCCCGCGCCGACCGCATCTCGGACGCCTGCTGCGCCGCCTCCGCGCCCAGCGCGCACGCCTGCTCCAGCTCGCCGAGGCCCAGCCGGGCCGTGGCCAGCACCACCCGGCTGAAGAGGCGGCTGCGGGCGAACGCGGCGCCGCGCAGCCGCAGGGAGCGCTCCGCGTGCTGGGCGGCGGCCCGGTACTGCTGGAGGTCCCGGTGGCTGTGGCCGAACTCGTCGGCCAGCTGCGCCTCGTCGAAGCTCCGCGCCCAGTACGGCACGTCGTCGCCCGGCCGCGACGTCTCCAGCGCCCGCTCGGCGCGGGCGAGCGAGGCGGTGCAGGCCCGCACCTCGCCCAGCACCGCGTGCCCGCGCGCCTCGACCGCGTGCAGCAGGGACTGGAGCACCGGCGGGGCGCCGCCGCCCACGCCCTGCTGGGCCACCCTGGCGAGCTGGACGGCCTCCCGGCCGTGGCCCAGATAGACGGCCTGGCGGCTCATGGTCACCAGCACATAGCTGCCGTACGGCCGGTCCCCGGCGGCCTGCGCGAGCCGCAGCGCCTGGACGAAATACCGCTGGGCCAGGCCGTGCGCGGCGATGTCGTACGACGTCCACCCGGCCAGCCGGGTCAGGTCCGCGACGGCGCCGAACAGCCGCCGCCCCGTCGTCTCGCCGTACGTGCCGCGCAGCATCGGCTCGCCCTCGTGCTCCAGGTAGCGCACCAGGGCCTGCCGGGCGTGGCCGCCGCCGTACGTCTGGTCCAGCGTCCGGAACAGCTCGCTGACCGAGCGCAGCGCCGCGATGTCGCCCGGGGTCACCCGGTGGCCGGGCCCGCGCTGGACCCGGTCCGCCTGCCGCTGCCGGGGCAGCGGCGCCCGCCCGGCGGAGCCGCCCTGGCCCATCGCCCGGTCGACG
>NZ_RIBZ01000257.1:0-12718 GCF_003721215.1 Streptomyces botrytidirepellens | reverse complement strand
GCGTCCAGTGCGCGCGGTCCGCCGGGGGCGGCCCCGGGCGGCGCAGGGGCTGCGGGGCGGCGGCGCCGCCGAAGGCGAAGGCGCCGGTCAGATCGCCGCACACGGTCCGGCGCCAGGCGGAGATGTTCGGCACCTCGATGCCCAGCCACCTCTCCAGGAAGCGGTTGGCGGAGGTGTGGTCGAACAGCTCGGAGCAGACGTAACCGCCGACCGTCCAGGGCGAGATCACCAGCATCGGCACCCGCATCCCCAGGCCCAGCGGCCGTCCCTGCCACCACTCCTCGGCCACGTCGGCGGGCGGGTTGGGCGGCACCACGTGGTCGAAGAAGCCGTCGTTCTCGTCGTAGGCGAGGAAGACCGCGGTCTTGCGCCACACCTCGGGGTGGGCGGCGAGCGCGTCCAGCACCGCGTACGTCACGGTGGCGCTGTGCGCGGGGGTGGAGACGTCGGGGTGCTCGGAGTCCAGCGGAGAGGGCACCAGGTACGACACCGCGGGCAGCCGCCCGGCCGCCACGTCGGCACGGAACGCCTCCTCGAAGCCGCCCTCCGGGACCCGGCGCAAGCCCCGCTCGAACAGCCGCCGTTCGTCGTCCGTCAGCTTCTCCAGGCCCGCTTCCAGCCCGTCGAGGAGCCGCCGCCGCTCGGCGCCGGACGCCTCCCGCACCGTGGTGTAGAACGCGTTCGTGCTGGTGAAGCCCAGCCCGGCCAGCGCCTTGCGGGCCACGGCCTTGAACGGCCGGTAGAACTCGATGTTGTTGTCCTGGAAGTTGTCCCACTCCTGGTAGACCTTCCAGCTCACCCCGGCCCGCTCCAGCACCTCGGGGGTGGTGGTCCAGTCGTAGCCGGGGTGGCTGTCCTCCTCGTACGCGTCGTTGCCGACCGCGCGCCCGCCGCCCGGCCCCGGCTCGTAGCCGGTGGTGCCGCTGACCCAGTAGTTCCGGTTGGGGCTGGTGGAGGAGTGGATGGCGGAGTGGTACGCGTCGCAGATGGTGAACGTGTCCGCCAGCTCGTAGTGGAACGGGATGTCCGCGCGGTCGAAGTGGACCATGGTGGCCGGGGACTTGGCGGCGATCCAGTTGTCCATCCAGCCGCCGTGCCACGCCTTCGCGCCGCCGTCCCACGAGTGGTCGAGCTGGCCCACGAACCGCAGGTCCTCGCGCTGCGCCTCGGCCGCCTCGCGCGCCCCGAACGGCAGGACGTGGCCGCCGCCCGGCTTCGGCTGCGCGAAGACGCTCTGCCCGCCGGGCAGGGTGACGGCGCCCGGGTCGGCGTAGCCGCGGACGCCCCGGAGCGTGCCGAAGTAGTGGTCGAAGGAACGGTTCTCCTGCATCAGCAGGACCACGTGCTCGATGGCGGCGAGACCACCGGGCGGCGGGGCCGGGTACGCGGCGAGGGCCGCCTGGAGCGACGGCGGCAGCAGCGACCCCGCCGCGGCCGCGCCCGTCGCCCCGGCACCGAGTGCGACCAGCCTCCGGCGTGCGATGTCCGATGCCACCTGTGCCTCCCCTGTCCGTGTGCATCCGCCCGGGAAGCTAACAAGGGCAGGTGGCCGGTGAACATCCGCGGCGTGACGGCGGCATGGCAGCCCGGCTCAGACGGCCCCAGGGGCCAGGGGAAAGTGGCAGGCCACCGAGTGGCCCGGAGCGGCCGGTTCGGCGGGCAGCGGCTCCTCCCGCGCGCAGAGGTCCCGGGCCTGCGGGCAGCGGGTGCGGAACCGGCAGCCGGAGGGCGGATCGGCGGCCGACGGCGTCTCCCCGCCGAGCGGCGCGGCCGACGGCCGTACGCCCGGATCGGCATGGTCCGCCGTGTCCAGCAGCCCCCGGGTGTACGGGTGGAGGGGCGAGGCGAACACGGTCGCAGCGGGGCCGGTTTCCACCAGCTTGCCCAGGTACATCACGCCGACCCGGTCCGCGAGATACCGGACCACGGCGAGGTCGTGCGAGATGAACAGATACGCCACCCCCTTCTCGCGCTGGAGCTCCCGCATCAGGTTGAGGATCTGCGCCTGTACGGAGACGTCCAGCGCGGAGACCGGTTCGTCCGCCACGACCAGCGAGGGCGACAGCGCGAGCGCCCGGGCCAGCCCGAGCCGCTGGCGCTGGCCGCCGGAGAACTCGTGCGGATAGCGGTCCACCGCACCGCGCGGCAGCCCCACGTCGTCCAGCAGCCGCGCGATCCGCGCGCGCTGCCCGGCGCGGTCCCCGATGCCCTGGATGACCAGCGGCTCGCGCAGGATCGCCGCCACCCGCATCCGCGGGTCCATCGAGGCGTACGAGTCCTGGAACATCAGCTGCACCTCGCGGCGGTGCGCCTTGCGCGCGCGGCGGTCCAGCGTGGCGGGGTCGCGCTCGCCGAAGCGGATGGAACCCGCGGTCGGGGGTTCCATGCCGACGACGAGCCTGCCGAGCGTGGACTTCCCGCAGCCGGACTCCCCCACGATCCCGAACGTCTCCCCGCGCCGCACGGAGAGCGACACCCCGGCCACCGCGCTCACCGCCGCGCCGCCGCGGCGGGCGAACGGGCCGCCGCGCAGCGGGTAGTCCTTGGTCAGGCCGGTGATTCGCAGCAGGACATCATCGGCAGGCGCCGAGGGGGCCGGGGCGGCGGGGACCACCTGGGCGACGGGGCCGGCGCCCGGCGGTACGGGATGGAAGCAGGCGAAGGCGTGCGCATCGCGGGACGCCCCCTCAGCCGTCGACAGCGGCGGCTCCTCCGTCGCGCACCGCTCGCTCGCGAACCCGCACCGCGGCGCGAAACGGCACCCCGTGGGGCGGTCCACCGGCGACGGCGGAAGCCCCGGGATCGTGGCCAGCGGCTGGGACGCGTCGGCGGCGCGTTCCGGCAGGGCGGCGAAGAGCGCCTGGGTGTAGCGGTGGCGCGGGGCCGCGAACAGGGCGCGGACACCGGCCCGTTCCACGGTCCTGCCCGCGTACATCACCGCCACCCGGTCCACCCGCCGGGCGATCACCCCGAGGTCGTGGGTGACGAGGATCAGCGCCATGCCCAGCCGCGCCCGCAACTCATCGATCAGCTCCAGGATCTGGGCCTGCGTGGTCACGTCCAGCGCCGTCGTCGGCTCGTCGGCGATCAGCAGCGCGGGTTCACAGATCAGCGCCATGGCGATGGCCACCCGCTGCCGCATACCGCCGCTGAGCTGGTGCGGATAACTCCGCAGCCGCTCCCCCGGCTTCGGCAGGCCCACCAGCCGCAGCATCTCCTCGGCCCGCCGCCACGCCTCCGCCTTCCCCACGCCCTTGTGCAGCAGCAGCGGTTCGGCGACCTGGGCGCCGATGGTCATGGTGGGGTTGAGGGAGGTCAGCGGGTCCTGGAAGACCATGCCGATGGTGTTGCCGCGTACGCCCCGCAGCACCGGTTCGGGCGCGCTCGCCAGGTCCGTACCGGCGAAGGCGACGGAACCGCCGGTGATACGGGCTCCGCCCGGCAGCAGCCCCAGCACGCTCAGCGCGGTCATCGTCTTGCCGCAGCCGGACTCGCCGACGAGGCCCAGCGCCTCGCCCGGGGCGAGGTCCAGGGACACCCCGTCGAGGGCGTGCACGGTGCGGCGGCGGTCGCCGTCGCGGGCCGGGATCTCGACGTGGAGGTCGTCGATGCGCAACAGGGCGTCGGTGCGCAGCAGGGAGTCGGTCATCGGCGGTTCCTCCGGATCCTCTGGAGCCGCACGTCGAAGGCGTCCCGCAGGCCGTCCCCGAGAAAGGTGAACGCGGCGACGACGAGCACGATCGCGAGGCCGGGCGGGAAGATCAGCCACCAGTAGCCGACCTGGGTGTAGGTGATGCCGGTGCTGAGCATGGAGCCCCAGTCGGCGGCGGGCGGCGGGATGGACAGGCCGAGGAAGGACAGATAGGCGACGTACAGGATCGCGTCGGCGATCTGGAACGTGGCATTGACGATCACCGTGCCGATGGCGTTCGGCACGATGTGCCGGAAGACGGCCCGGAGGCCGCCACCGCCCATGAGCCGCATGGCGTGGATGTAGTCGCGGCTGCGCAGGGCCAGCGCCTCGCCGCGGATGAGGCGGGCCGGGGACAGCCAGGCGACGGAGGCGATGATCAGGATCAGCACGGGTTTGCTCGGGGTGACGATCGTGGCCACGACGACCAGCAGGAACAGCGCAGGGATGGCGAGCGCGGCATCCGTGACCCGCATCATCGCGGCGGCCGGCCAGCCGCCGAAGTAGCCCGCGACCGCGCCGTACACGGTGCCGATGAGGGTGGCCAGCAGCCCCGCCGCGAGGCCGACCTCCAGGGAGGTCTGGCCGCCGGTCATCAGCCGGCCCAGCATGTCGTAGCCGAGGTCGGTGGTGCCGAGCGGGTGGCCGGGACTGCCGGGCGGGAGGTTGGCCCGGCCGAGGTCGGTGTGCACCTGGTCGGTGGGGCGGATCAGCGGGCCGAGGAAGCAGAAGGCCATGAGCGCCACCAGCACCACCGCGCCCGCCAGGGCCGGCTTGTCGCGGGTGAGGACGGCCAGCGCGCGCCGGGCGGGGGTGACGGTCGTGGCGCTCACGGACGCTGTGGCGGTCACGAGACGCTCCTGATCCGGGGGTCGAGGACGGCGTACGCGATGTCGGTGATCAGCGAGCCGAGGACGGTGGCGACACCGACGACGAGCGTCACCCCGAGCAGCACCGGGAAGTCCGAGCCCTGGGCCGCGTTCCAGAACAGCAGCCCCATCCCCGGGTAGTTGAACATCGACTCCACGACGAGCGACCCGCTGAGCAGCGTCGGGAGGTAGAGGCCGAGGAGGCTCGCGAGCGGGATGAGCGCGTTGCGCAGCACGTGCCGGGCCATGATCCGGGCGTTGGACTGGCCCTTGGCGCGCGCGGTGCGGACGTAGTCCTCGCTCAGGTTGTCCAGCACCGCCGAGCGCGTGTAGCGGCTGAAGGCGGCGACGATGCCGAACGCCAGGGTGACCACCGGCAGCACCAGGGCGAGCGGGTCGGACAGGATGCCGCCGACCGTGTCCGCCTGCGGCGCCTCGGCCGGGAAGAGCTGGAGCCGCTGGCTGAAGACGAGGATGAGGACGAGGCCGAGGAAGAAGACCGGCGTGGCGTACGCGAGGAAGGCGGCCCCGGTGAGCAGGTGGTCGGCGATCCGGCCGCGGCGTACGGCCTGGAGGACGCCGAGCGGAACGGCGAGGACGGCCGCGAGCGCGATCGACAGCCCGGCCAGCACCAGGGTCCTGGGGAGCCGGTCGGCCAGCAGGGCGGTGACGGTCTGGTTGAGCTTGTACGACGCGCCGAGGTCGCCCGTGAGCAGTCGGCGCAGGTAGTGGACGTATTGGAGGGGCAGCGAGCGGTCGTAGCCCTGCTGGTGGTTGAAGTGCTCGACGGCCTGCGGGGTGGCCTGGGGGCCGAGGATCGCGCGGGCCGGGCCGCCGGGGAGCTGGTGCAGCAGCACGAAGACGATGACGGAGACGAGGAGCAGGACGACCGCGGCCTGTGCGGTCCGTTTGGCCAGGAAGCGGATCATCCGCGGCCCGCTCTCTTCTTGTCCTTCGCGTCCTTCGCGTCCTTCGTGACGAAGTACCAGTCCTGGGGCGCGAGGGTGAGCGTCGGGTTCTGGTCGATGCCGCGCAGGTCGTTGCGGATGACGGAGACCTGGTAGGCCGGGTTGGGGGTCCACAGGACGGGGACCTGCCGCGCGACGTACTCCCCGTAACGCCGCATGGCGGCCGGATCGCCGGAGTACTCGGTGGCCTTGATCAGCTCATCGGCGCGCGGATCGGACCAGTTGCCCATGTTGGAGGGGGCGCCGGTGGCGAAGAGCTGTTCGCCGCTGGGCGCGGGCGGGAAGTACCAGCTGCCCGCCGTGCCGAAGAACCCCAGCTCCCACGCCGAGCACAGCGGCTCGGTCCGCTTACAGGGGACGGTCGTGCCGAGGACGGTGTTGAGCGGCTGCTGCCGGATGTCGAGCGTGATCCCGGCCCGGTCGTACGAGGACTTGATCTCCTGCATCTGATTGGAGGTCTCGGTCGAGCCGGACTGGGAGAGCAGCGAGAGCTTCAGCCGCTGCCCGCCCCTGATCCCCTTGCCGCAGGCGTCCGGCCCCGTCCCGGGCCGTACGCACCGCAGCACCCCGCCGCGCTCGCGCCAGCCGTGCGCGGCCAGCAGCCGCCTCGCCCTTGTCGGGTCGTACGGGTACGGGTCGCGGGCGAGCAGACCGGCCGGGATCGGGCCGCGGGTGGGGGCGGCGGTGCCGTGCCAGACGACCCGGGCGATGGAGCGCTGGTCGATCAGGTACTGGAGGGCCCGGCGCAGATAGGTCTGACGCAGCATCGGGCCCGTGGTGGGGTGGTTGAGGTTGAGGACGATGTACGTGATCGCCCAGCCCTCCCAGGGGTCGACGCGATAGCCCCGCTCCGTGAACCGCCCGGCCTGGGCCATGACCGAGGGCGGGATGTAGCCGTAGTCGACGCCGCCGGAGCGCAGCACGTTGAATTCGGAGTCGGCGGTGGTGAACGGCTTGAAGACGACACGGTCGAGGTGGGGTTTGTCCGGGCCGGTGTAGTGCCGGTTGGGGACGAGCGAGACCTGACCGGAGGTGCTCCACCGTTCGATCTTCCAGGGTCCGGAAACCGTCTTCCACAGCGGATCGGTGGCGAACGCCGACAGCCGTTTGGCGTGCCCGAGCAGCCGGGCGAAGCTCTTCCGGGGGCTTTCGTTCCGCGGGTTCCAGGCGTGGCGCGGCAGCGGGACGACGTTCTGACCGAGCTGGTTGGCGGTGAACCAGGCGGGGTTGTACGCGCGGTCGAGCCGGAGCCGGAAGGTGCGGTCGTCGACGGTCTCGAAACGCTTGACGTTGTCGGGCAGGAGGCCGGGCGAGTAGCCGCCCCACTCCTTCTTGTTGTCCCTGATCAGTTCGAACCAGAACTTGACGTCCCCCGTGGTCACGGGCCTTCCGTCGGACCAGGTGGAGCCCTTCTTCAGGGTGACGGTCACCGCCGTGCCGCCGTCGCCGTAGCGGGGTGGCTCGGCGAGGTTGCGCGGGTTGTCCATGGTGAGCGTCCCGCCCTTGCGCACCGGCTGGTACAGCGGCGGATACAGCAGGTTCTGGAGGGCGCCGTTGTACGAGGCCAGATAGCCGGGGGCACCGATCGGGAAGATCCAGTTGGGCCCGGCGGCGGGCGGCAGCGCCATGGTCGCCGTACCGCCCTCGACCCTGGTCCCGCCGGTCGCGCCCACGTCCGTGACCCGCCCGGAACCGGCCGAACAGCCGCCGGTCAGCAGGGTCAGCAGGGCCGCGAGCAGCCCGGCGAGGAGGGTGCGTAAGCGTGTGCGTGTTTCGGACCGACCCATGCTGCCTCCGCGTACGGACGCCGGTGAAACCCCATCAAGGCTCTGTTACGTCTGGTACGGGAACCCACGGATGTTAACCACCAAAGGCCCGCCGTGACAGCGTCTTCATTCGGCCAACGCATGCCGGCGCATAGGGTGAGCGCGGACCGACCGGAAGCGAGGCAGCATGGCACCCACCACCTCCCGAGGCCGTCGCCTGCGGATCGGCATCGGCGGCATGCACATCGAGTCCAGCACCTTCAGCCCGCACCGCGCCGCCTACGACGACTTCCGGGTCACCCGCGGCGACGAGCTGCTGGCCCGCTACGGCTGGGCCCGTCCGGACGGCGACCTCGCCGAGGTCGTCGAATGGGTGCCGCTGGTGCACGCCGTCTCGCTCCCCGGCGGCCCCGTCGACCCCGCCACGTACGCCCGCGTCAAGGCCGAACTCACCGACCGCATCCGCGCGGCCGGTCCCCTCGACGGGCTGGTGTACGACATCCACGGCGCGATGAGCGTCGTCGGCCTGGAGGACGCCGAGGGCGATCTCACCGACGCCGTACGGGAGGCCATCGGGCCCGACGCGCTGATCTCCGCCGCCATGGATCTGCACGGCAACGTCTCACGCCGCTTCGCCGACCGCCTCGACCTGCTCACCGCGCACCGTCTCGCCCCGCACGAGGACGCCTGGGAGACGCGCGAACGCGCCGCCCGCAAACTCGTCGAACGCCTCGTCTCCGGCAAGGGCCGCCCCCACGTGGCGTGGGTGCAGATCCCGGTGCTGCTGCCCGGCGAGAAGACCAGCACCCGGCTGGAGCCCGCCACCTCGCTCTACGGGCGGCTGGCCGCCGTCGAGGCGCTGGACGGCGTCGTGGACGCGGCCATCTGGGTCGGCTACGCCTGGGCCGACGAACCGCGCTGCCGCGCCACCGTGGTCGTCACCGGCGACGACCCCGCGCTCGTCGTCGACCAGGCGCGGTCGCTGGCCCGCGAGTACTGGGAGGTACGGCGCGACTTCGCCTTCGTCGGCCCCACCGGCAGCGCCGACGCCTGTATCGCCGATGCCCTCGCCTCGCCCGACCGCCCCTTCCTCATCAGCGACTCCGGCGACAACCCGACGGCGGGCGGGGCCGGTGACCTCGCGTACATGCTGCGCCGCCTGCTCGCCCACGACGACCTGGCCGCCGGTCGTGCCACCGCCCTCCACTCCGGCATCACCGACCCGGCGGCGGTCGCGCGCTGCGTCGCCGCGGGCGTCGGTGCGACGGTGTCCCTCCCGGTCGGCGGGCACTTCAGCGGTGCCGCGGCGCACGGCGGCCCGTACGAGCTGGTCGGCGAGGTGATCGCGTTGCGCCCGGGCGACGAGGTGGGCGGGAACCTCGCGGCGGTGCGGTGCGGCGGGGTCACCGTGATCCTCACCAGCCGCCGGAAGCCGTTCCATCGGCCGGCCGACTTCGGGGAGCTGGATCCGCGGACGTACGACCTGGTCGTGGTGAAGATCGGCTACCTGGAGCCGGAGCTGTACGAGATGGCGGCGGACTGGCGCTTGGCCCTGACGCCGGGTGGGGTGGACCAGGATCTGCTGCGGCTGGGGCACCGGCGGGTGGTGCGGCCGCTGTACCCGTTCGACGAGGAGATGCCGGAACCGGACCTGACCCCGGTACTGCTGTAGCCGGGGGCGCCTGCGGCTTTGTTCCCCACCCCGCCCCTTCCCGACCCGGGGCTCCGCCCCGGCCCCCGTTGCGGGGGCTCCGCCCCCTGCACCCCCGCCGGGGCTCCGCCCCAGGACCCCGCTCCTCAAACGCCGGAGGGGCTGGGGGTGGGACATCTCCGCCCCGGACCCGATCCCCCGGAGGGGCTGAGGGTGAGGCACACCGCGCCCCGAGCCCCACTCACCCGGGAGGCGGGATGTGCCCCAGGTTGTGGGCAATCGTTCCGCGGAGGGGGCACCTCCCAGCGGTAGCTGGGGGAGGAACGGGTGGGCACAACCCGGCCACCGGGCCGCACCCGGCAACGAAACGCCAAGGGAGCCGGGGCGGAGCCGCTACGCGTCGTCCGCCGGCAGCGAGTCCAGGAAGCGGCCCACCGCCCACGCGTACTCCTTCGGCGCGTCATCGTGGATCCAGTGCCCGCACCCCGCGAACTCCCGCAACGTGGTGCGCGGCCGCCGCCGCGCCATCTCGCGGGCGTGGCCCGGCGGCAGCAGCGAGGAATGCTCGCCGTGCATCAGCAGCGCCGGACAGGCCGACCCGAGCCACTCGGACCAGAAGTCGCCCCGCATGGCCTCCTGCGAGGCCATCATGTGGGCGGGTTCGAACAGCAGTCGCCATCCACCGGTCGCCCGATCCGGTTCCGCGCTGTCGAGGAAGTACGAGGCGTCGTGGATGCCGCGGGACTCGATCTGGGCGCGCAGGGCCTCCCGGTCGGCGGCCCAGGTCGGCCAGCCGGAGACGTCGAGCACGGGGTGGGCGACCACCGGACGGTCCGTCACGGCGCCGATGTCCTCGACGACGAGGGCGCTCACCAACTCGGGGTGGCGCGCGGCGAGGGCGTACGCGGCGACCGCGCCCGTGGAGTGGGCGACGACCGGCACCGGTCCGTGACGCAGTTCGTCCAGCAGGGCGGCGGCGTCGGCGACGTACTCGTCCAGGGTGAACGGCCCGCCGCCCCCGGTCAGCCCGTGTCCCCGCTGGTCGAGCGCTATCACCCGGTACGCGGGGCCCAGGGCGGCGGCCAGCGGCGCGTACATGCGGCCGCGGCCGAAGTGCCCGTGGAGGGCGAGAACCGGGGTACCCGGTCCGCCGAAGTCGGTGAGGGCGAACCGGCGACCGCGGAGGGACACGAAGTCGGGGGAGGGCACGGTCATTGTCGTCACCCGCGGCACGGTAGTGGTCGTCCCGGGCGCGAGACCAGTGCATCGGGGCGCCCAACCGACGGTGATAGGCCAGTGACCGAAACGGCGTGAAGGAGGGCGGAAGCTGACACTTCGATGTCGGCTTCCGCCCGCTTCGGGGTCGGCGCCGGCCTCAGGCCGCGGCCTTCGCCTTCGTGGCGTACATGTCCACGTACTCCTGCCCGGACAGCCGCATGACCTCGCTCATGACCTCGTCGGTCACGGCCCGCAGCACATACCGGTCGCGGTCCATGCCCTCGTAGCGGGTGAACTCCAGCGGTTCGCCGAACCGCACCGCCACCCGACCGGGCCGCGGCAGCCCCTTGCCGCCCGGCTGGAGCCGGTCGGTGCCGATCATCGCGAACGGCACCACCTGCGCGCCGGTCATCAGGGCGAGCCGGGCGATGCCGGTGCGGCCGCGGTAGAGGCGGCCGTCGGGGGAGCGGGTGCCCTCGGGGTAGATGCCGAAGACCTTGCCCTCCTCCAGCACCCGGCGGCCGGTCATCAGCGCGGCGACGCCGCCGTGCCCGCCGTCCCGGTCGACCGGGATCATGCCGACGCCGGTGAAGAACCAGGCCATCAGCCGCCCCTTGAGGCCCTTGCCGGTCACGTACTCGTCCTTGCCGATGAAGAAGACCTGGCGGTCACAGACGAGCGGCAGGATCACCGAGTCGATGAAGGTGAGGTGGTTCCCGGCGAGGATCACCGGACCGGAGCCGGGAATGCGCTCCGCGCCCTCGACCCGTGGACGGAACATCAGGCGCATCAGCGGACCGAGTACTGCCTTCAGGAACACGAAACGGGACAACGGGCCCTCCGGTCGGGGTCAAGGTCGGGGGCGCTCGCCGTACGGTCCGTCAACCCAGGTCCGTACAACAACGCCGATGAGGACGATACTCGCCGGTCATGTCGCCGCGCACACCGGGTTCACCCACCTGATACGCAGTGTTGACACCCGTTTCCCACGCGTTTCGTCGCAGGTCTCCCATAAGAAAGGCACACCCACCTACCATCAGCCCGTCCTCTGACAGGAATTGACGGTGCTGGACACCAGAGCGAGGAGTGCTCATGGAGCGCGAACAGCGCGAGCAACAGCCCGGGCGGCGCGCCCTTCTGGGGGCCGCCGCCCTCGGTGCGGGAGCGATGGCCCTGGGCGGCGCGGGCACGGCCACCGCCGCGGATGCGGGCGCCGCGGGGAAGCCCGGGCCCGTGCGCGGGCTGCCGGTGCCGACCGTGATCGGCCACCGCGGCGCGTCGGGCTACCGCCCCGAGCACACGCTCGGCTCGTACCAGCTCGCGCTGGACATGGGCGCGGACATCGTCGAGCAGGATCTCGTCCCCACCAAGGACGGGCATCTGGTGTGCCGTCACGAGAACGACATCACGGCCACCACCGACGTCTCCGCCCATTCGGAGTTCGCCGACCGCAAGACCACCAAAACGGTCGACGGCACCAAGCTGACCGGCTGGTTCACCGAGGACTTCACGCTGGCCGAGCTGAAGACGCTGCGCGCCAAGGAGCGCATCCCCGGCACCCGCCAGCGCAACACGCTCTACGACGGCCGCTGGGAGGTGCCCACCTTCGAAGAGGTGCTCCAGTGGGCCGAGCGCGAGGGCCGCAAGCGAGGCCGGAAGGTCTGGCTGTACGTCGAGACCAAGCACCCCACCTACTTCCGCAAGCTCGGCCTCGGCCTGGAGGAGCGGGTCGCCAAGCTGCTCCGTAGGTACGGACGCCACAAGAAGGACGCGGCGCTCTTCCTCCAGTCCTTCGAGCCGAGCAGCATCCAGCGGCTGCGCAAGCTGGTCGACACCCCGTCGGTCGTGCTGCTGTCCACCATGACCAGCCGCCCGTGGGACTTCGTCGAGGCGAACGACCCGCGGACGGTCGCGGACCTCGTCAAGCCCGAGGGCCTGAAGTGGATCGCGAGCTACGCCCAGGGCATCGGCCCCGACCTGTCGGTGATCATCCCGCGCACGCCCGACGGCAAGCTCGGCACCCCGACCAGCGTGGTCAAGGACGCGCACGCGGCCGGGCTCGTCCTGCACCCGTACACCATGCGCAACGAGAACACCTTCCTGCCCGTCGACTTCCGGCGCGGCACCGACGCCAACGCGTACGGGGACGCCTTCGGCGCCCTCAAGGCGTACTTCGACACCGGCATCGACGGGATCTTCTCCGACAACCCGGACACCGCGCTCCTCGCTGCGGCGGACTTCCGTAAGTAAGGCGTCCGGTGGGCCGCGCCGTGAGCGTCAAGGCGCGGCCCGCCGCCGCCCCGGTCGAGTGAGAGACCCGGGGCCCGGCAACCACCCGCCGAGCGCGTCACGTCCCGCCCGGCATGGACCTTGTGGAGCAACTGCGTCCGCTGCTCGCCGCCGAGGCGGCGGCCGAGGCGTACGGCGCGGGGGTCGAGCCCGCCGAGCTGGAGCAGGCCGTCTGGCTGCGGCTGCTGGAGCGCACCCGGGACAGCGGCCCGCCGCCCCAGCCCGCGCGCTGGCTGCGCCGCGCGGTCCGCGCCGAGGTGCGCGGG
>NZ_RIBZ01000259.1:0-8151 GCF_003721215.1 Streptomyces botrytidirepellens | reverse complement strand
CCCGGGGTGATCCCCCGGGGGCACGCCCGCCGACCCGGCGGTGCGGTCCCGGCGCTGCGCGGCGGTTACTTCTTGAGGTTCTGCTGGACGAGCGGGGTGAACTGGTCCGGCGTCATGGGCGGATTCTTCTGGGGGGTCTCCAGCACCTTGCCGTTGAGCTTGAAGGCCGGGGTGCCGGTGACGCCCTTGGCCTTGTTGAAGGACGCCGACATGGCCAGCGCCCACCGGTCGTACGTGCCCTTCTTCACGGCCTTCTCGAAGGCCGCGTTGTTCTTGAGCTCCTTGACCTGCTGGGCGACGTCGAGCAGCTTCTGGTCGTCGGCGAAGGCGTCGTCGGTCTCCTCGGGGTGGTTCTTCGGGGAGTACAGCGCCGTCTTGTAGTCCAGGAAGGCCTGCGGGCTCACGTTGAGCGCCGCGCCGAGCGCGCTCAGGGCGTTCTTCGAGCCGGCGCCGGGCATCTGCTTGTTGTCGTCGAGGAAGGTGCCCATCGTGAACTGCGCCTTGTAGGTGCCGTCCTTGATGTCCTTGAGCACGGTCGGCCCGGTGAACTTCTCGAACTGGGCGCAGACCGGGCAGCGCATGTCCTCGTAGACGTGGAGGGTGTTCTTGGCCTTCTTGTCGCCGATGACGACCGTGGTGCCCTGGGCGCCGCTGGTGTTGGCGGGCTTCGCCATCGTCTTCTTCTCGGCCGCCGTCCGCCACTTCTGGTTGACGTCGTCGGTGTTCATGTTGGTGACGGCGTAGCCGATGCCGCCCGCTATCGCGAGGACCGCGAGGACCGCGCCGCCCACGAACAGCTGGCGGCGCACCCGCTCCTTCTTGGCCTGACGCTCGCGCTCGGCGCGCAGCCGCTCGCGCGCGGCCTGCTTGTTCTGGTGGCTATTGCGGTTGCTCATGATTGATCGATCTCCGTCGTTCTACGTCGGTCTGTAGTGCGTACGTGGAAGGGAAACGCTGTGCTCAGGCAGCGACTGAGCAGGGCGGTCCACGTCGTACGACGGAGTGCACCAGAAGGGGGAGCGCGGGGGCCGGACGCGCCGGGCGTATCGGCAGCACGGCCGGGGTCCGCGGCCGCAGGGCCGCGGTGACCACGGCGACGGCCAGCAGCAGCGGCCGGAAGGCGAAGCCGGCGAGGGCGCCCAGCAGCCGCGCGACGGCGGCCTCACCGCGGCGCAGCCAGGCCGAGGCGATCAGTCCGATGGCCACGTGGGCGGCGAGCAGCAGCCAGGGCGTGGCGGAGCTGACGGCGGCGGACAGGGGAGTGCCGCCCCCCGGATGGGTGATCCCGGCCAGCGGGGTGCCCACGTCTCCGCTGCGGCAGAGCAGGTCGACGCCCATGGAGCGCAGGGGCCCGGCCACCGGGCCGCCGGACTGGCCGTAACAGGCGTCCTGGCCCGTGGTGAAGATCGTGTCGGCGGCCAGCTCCAGCGGGACCAGCAGGGCGGCGATGCCCCAGAAGCTCCGCTCCCGGCCCGCGAGGGCGTAGGCGAGGGCGAAGACGACCACCGAGAGCACCGCGACCGTGGACAGCGGCAGCGGGACGCGGGAGAGCAGCACATGGGACGCCGAGGACAGGGTGACGCACAGCGCCGTGAAGAGCGCTGCGCGCAGGGCCCTCAGCTGGGGCCCGGTGCCGCCCGTTCCGGCGGTGCCGCCCATGCCGTCCATAAGGTCGGATTGTGCCACGTTCGCCTGTAGGAGTGACATCAAGAGGGACCATCGAGGACCGCGGGGTGCCCCGAGGGGGTGCCTTGCCGATCATGCCGGGCTGATCGACGACACACCCCTCGCCGGGCACCCCGCGGAGGGCTCACAGCCCCGGGATGCGGCCGTTGCGGAAGAGGTCCACGAAGATCTGGTGGTCGGTGCGCGCCCGGGCGCCGTAGGAGTGGGCGAAGTCCACCAGCAGCTCCGCGAAGCCGTCCTCGTCGGCGGCGATCACCGCGTCGATGGCGCGCTCGGTGGAGAACGGCACCAGCGAGTGGCCGCTCTGGTCGTCGGCGGCGGCGTGCATGGTGGCCGTGGCCCGCCCGAGGTCGGCGACGACGGCCGCGATCTCGGCCGGGTCGTCGATGTCGGACCAGTCCAGGTCCACCGCGTACGGCGAGATCTCGGCGACCAGCTGCCCGGCCCCGTCCAGCTCGGTCCAGCCCAGCCACGGGTCGGCGTGTGCCTGGAGGGCGCGCTGCGAGATCACCGTGCGGTGGCCCTCGTGGTGGAAGTACGCGCGCACCTGCTCGTCGGTGATGTGCCGGGAGACCGCCGGGGTCTGCGCCTGCTTCATGTAGATCACCACGTCGTTCTCCAGGGCGTCGCTGTTGCCCTCCAGGAGGATGTTGTACGAGGGCAGCCCGGCGCTGCCGATGCCGATGCCCCGGCGGCCCACGACGTCCTTGACGCGGTAGGAGTCCGGACGCGCGAGACTGGACTCGGGAAGCGTTTCCAGATAGCCGTCGAAGGCGGCCAGCACCTTGTAGCGGGTCGCGGCGTCCAGCTCGATGGAGCCGCCGCCCGCCGAGAAGCGGCGCTCGAAGTCGCGGATCTCGGTCATCGAGTCGAGCAGCCCGAAGCGGGTCAGCGAGCGGGCGACGCGCAGCGCGTCCAGCAGCGGGCCCTCGGCGGTCTCCAGCGTGAAGGGCGGCACCTCGTCGTTCTTGGCGCCGGTGGCCAGGGCGTGGATCCGCTCGCGGTAGGCGGCGGCGTAGATGCGCACCAGCTCGGTGATCTTCTCGTCGCTGAGCGCCTTGGTGTAGCCGATGAGCGCGACGGAGGCGGCGAAGCGCTTGAGGTCCCAGGTGAAGGGGCCGACGTAGGCCTCGTCGAAGTCGTTCACATTGAAGACCAGGCGCCCGTTGGCGTCCATGTAGCTGCCGAAGTTCTCGGCGTGGAGGTCACCGTGGATCCACACCCGGCTGGTGCGGTCGTCCAGGTACGGCCCGCCGGCCCGCTCGCGCTCCACGTCGGAGTAGAACAGGCAGGCCGTGCCGCGGTAGAAGGCGAACGCCGAGGCGGCCATCTTCCGGAATTTCACCCGGAAGGCGGCGGGGTCGGCGGCGAGCAGCTCGCCGAAGGCGGTGTCGAAGACGGCGAGGATGTGCTCGCCGCGCTGTTCCGCCTGGGTCTGCTGGGTCGACATCGCGGAGCGCCTCCTGGGGCATGGGGATTACGGCGTGGTGACTCATACGACAGGGTGTTTTTCGTCCCGTGTGACATACGTTCCGACGTATGCGACGGGACGGAGGATCCCGAGAGGATCAACGCCTGAGGCTACTCGCCCGTGCCCGTCCGCTGTCAGTCCGGAGGGGTAACCTTCGGTCCTGTCCCACCCAGCTGTCATCGACCGTTCGCCGGAGGTCTGCCACCGTGACCAAGCCGCCCTTCACGCACCTGCATGTCCACACCCAGTACTCGCTGCTGGACGGTGCGGCGCGGCTCAAGGACATGTTCAACGCCTGCAACGAGATGGGCATGACGCACATCGCCATGACCGACCATGGCAACCTGCACGGTGCGTATGACTTCTACCAGCAGGCGACGGCCGCCGGGGTCACCCCGATCATCGGCATCGAGGCGTATGTCGCGCCGGAGTCGCGGCGCTACAAGCGACGGGTCCAGTGGGGCCAGCCGCACCAGAAGCGCGATGACGTCTCCGGTTCCGGTGGTTACACCCACAAGACCATCTGGGCGACGAACAAGACCGGTCTGCACAACCTGTTCCGGCTCTCCTCCGACGCCTATATGGAGGGCTACTTCGTCAAGTGGCCCCGGATGGACAAGGAGACCATCGCCCAGTGGTCCGAAGGGCTGATCGCCTCCACCGGCTGCCCGTCCGGTGAGCTCCAGACCCGGTTGCGGCTCGGCCAGTTCGACGAGGCCCTGAAGGCGGCCTCCGAGTACCAGGACATCTTCGGCAAGGACCGTTATTTCCTGGAGCTGATGGACCACGGCATCGAGATCGAGCGCCGGGTCCGGGACGGGCTGCTGGAGATCGGCAAGAAGCTGGGCATCCCGCCGCTGGTCACCAACGACTCGCACTACACCTACTCCCGCGAGTCCGTGGCGCACGACGCGCTGCTGTGCGTCCAGACCGGCAAGAACCTCTCCGACCCGGACCGCTTCCGCTTCGACGGCACCGGCTACTACCTGAAGTCCACCGAGGAGATGTACGCCATCGACTCCTCGGACGCCTGGCAGGAGGGCTGCCGCAACACCCTCCTGGTCGCCGAGCAGATCGACAACACCGGCTGGTTCGAGAAGCGCGACCTGATGCCGCGCTTCGACGTGCCCGAGGGGTACACCGAGGTCACCTGGTTCCAGGAGGAGGTCCGCAAGGGGATGGCCCAGCGCTTCCCCGGCGGCGTGCCCGAGGACCGGCAGAAGCTCGCCGANATGGCCCAGCGCTTCCCCGGCGGCGTGCCCGAGGACCGGCAGAAGCTCGCCGAGTACGAGATGGACGTCATCATCCAGATGGGGTTCCCGGGCTACTTCCTCGTGGTCGCCGACTTCATCATGTGGGCCAAGAACAACGGCATCGCGGTGGGCCCGGGCCGAGGCTCGGCGGCCGGTTCGATCGTCTCGTACGCCCTGGGTATCACCGACCTCGACCCGGTCGAGCACGGGCTGATCTTCGAGCGGTTCCTCAACCCCGAGCGTGTGTCCATGCCCGATGTCGACATCGACTTCGACGAGCGTCGGCGCGGTGAGGTCATCCGGTACGTCACCGAGAAGTACGGCGCCGACAAGGTCGCCCAGATCGGTACGTACGGCACGATTAAGGCCAAGAACGCCATCAAGGACTCGGCCCGCGTGCTCGGCTACCCGTACGCGATGGGCGACCGCATCACCAAGGCCATGCCCGCCGACGTCCTCGGCAAGGGCATCCCGCTGTCCGGCATCACCGACGAGAAGCACCCCCGCTACAGCGAGGCGGGCGAGGTGCGCGGGATGTACGAGAACGAGCCGGACGTGAAGAAGGTCATCGACACCGCACGCGGTATCGAGGGCCTGGTCCGGCAGATGGGCGTGCACGCCGCGGGCGTGATCATGTCCAGCGAGACGGTGACCGACCACGTCCCGGTGTTCTCGCCGAAGAACGACGGCCAGGTCGTGACCCAGTGGGACTACCCGACCTGTGAGTCGCTGGGCCTGCTGAAGATGGACTTCCTCGGCCTGCGCAACCTCACCATCATGGACGACGCGGTCAAGATGGTGCGCGCCAACAAGGGCGTCGACCTCAAGATGCTCGACCTGTCGCTGGACGACCCCAAGACCTTCGAACTGCTCTGCCGCGGCGACACCCTCGGCGTCTTCCAGTTCGACGGCGGCCCCATGCGCTCCCTGCTGCGCATGATGAAGCCCGACCACTTCGAGGACATTTCCGCCGTCTCGGCCCTCTACCGGCCGGGCCCGATGGGCATGAACTCGCACATCAACTACGCCCTGCGGAAGAACGGCCAGCAGGAGATCACCCCGATCCACCCCGAGCTGGAGGAGCCGCTCAAGGAGGTCCTGGGCATCACCTACGGCCTCATCGTGTACCAGGAGCAGGTGCAGAAGGCCGCCCAGGTGCTCGCTGGGTACTCGCTCGGACAGGCCGACCTGCTGCGCCGTGCGATGGGCAAGAAGAAGCAGGAGGTCCTGGACAAGGAGTTCGTGCCCTTCCAGAAGGGCTGCCGGGAGCGCGGCTACTCCGACGAGGCCATCCAGGCGGTGTGGGACGTGCTGGTCCCGTTCGCCGGATACGCGTTCAACAAGGCGCACTCCTCCGCGTACGGCCTGGTCACCTACTGGACCGCGTACCTCAAGGCCAACTACCCGGCCGAGTACATGGCGGCGCTGCTGACCTCGGTACGTGACGACAAGGACAAGTCGGCGGTCTACCTCAATGAGTGCCGCCGCATGGGCATCAAGGTGCTCACGCCGAACGTCAACGAGTCCGAGGCGAACTTCACCGCCCAGGGTGACGACGTGATCCTCTTCGGCCTGACGGCGGTCCGCAACGTCGGTCAGAACGTGGTGGACGCGATCATCCGCGGCCGCAAGTCCAAGGGGAAGTACAGCTCGTTCCCCGACTACCTGGACAAGGTCGAGGCGGTCGTCTGCAACAAGCGCACCACGGAATCGCTCATCAAGGCGGGCGCCTTCGACGAGATGGGCCACACCCGCAAGGGCCTCACCGCGCACTACGAAACGATGATCGACAACGTGGTGGCGGTGAAGCGCAAGGAGGCCGAGGGGCAGTTCGACCTCTTCGGCGGCATGGGCGGCGAGAGCGGTGGCGGGGAGGCGCCGGGCTTCGGGCTCGACATCGAGTTCTCCGACGTCGAGTGGGACAAGACGTATCTGCTCGCCCAGGAGCGCGAGATGCTCGGCCTCTACGTCTCCGACCACCCGCTCTTCGGCATCGAGCACGTCCTCAACGACAAGGCGGACGCCGCCATCTCCCAGCTCACCGGCGGTGAGCACGCGGACGGGGCGATCGTCACCATCGGCGGCATCATCTCCGGCCTCCAGCGCAAGATGACCAAGCAGGGCAACGCCTGGGCCATCGCCACCGTCGAGGACCTGGCCGGGTCCATCGAGTGCATGTTCTTCCCGGCCACGTATCAGCTGGTCTCCACCCAGCTCATCGAGGACGCCGTCGTCTTCGTCAAGGGCCGCCTCGACAAGCGCGAGGACATTCCGCGGCTGGTCGCCATGGAGCTGATGGTCCCCGACCTGTCCGAGGCGGGCGCCAACGCCCCCGTGACGATCACCATTCCGACCGTCAAGGTCACCCCGCCGCTGGTCGAGAAGCTGGGCGAGGTGCTGACCCACCACCGCGGTTCGACCGAGGTGCGGATCAAGCTGCAAGGGGCGCGCAAGACCACCGTGCTGCGGCTCGACAAGCACCGGGTCACCCCCGACCCGGCGCTCTTCGGCGACCTCAAGGTGCTGCTGGGAGCCTCCTGCCTGGCAGGCTGAGCACCCGGCCCATGAACAGTTGAGGGGCGCGCCCGGCAGCCGGGCGCGCCCCTCAACGGGTTCTGGGCGGCGGGTCAGTTGTGGCCGAAACTCTTCTGGCGGCCCTTGCGCGCCGTCGAGGGGGTGCCCTCCGGCGGCATCTGCGGGGACTGCGCCTCCATCGAGGACTGCTGCGACTGGTCGGCCTGACCGCGGTTCTGCTGTTGCTGCTGCTTACGATCGCGGTTCTTGTTCTTACCCATGGTGGTGTGCCTCCAGTTGGGATCAGCCCCCGGGAAGAACAGTGACACGCCTTGGTGACCCGTGCATTTCGGGCAATTACCGTGAGTGAGAAGGGCGGTCTTGCCGAGGAAGCCGTATCCGCCACGCCGGTGATCCAGTTCGGACTGATAACCCCCGTACGGTCGGGCAGACTCGAAGGGAGGACCAAGAGGACCGAGAACAGATCCGGGGCACGGCTGTGTCGGGGGGCGACCGACGACTGGACTTCAGGAAAGAGGGTGGAACGTGGACCGCTGCGTCGTCCTGGTGGACGCCGGCTATCTGCTGGGCGCCGCCGCGAGCCTGCTGGCCGGGGAGCCCGCCCGCTCCCGCATCTCCGTCGACCACGCGACCCTGATCCAGGGCCTGCGGGAGCGCGCCGAGGCCGAGACCGAGCGCCCGCTGCTGCGCATCTACTGGTTCGACGGCGCCCCCGACCGCGTACCCCAGCCCGAGCACCGGCGGCTGCGCGTGATGCCCCGGGTCACCGTCCGGCTCGGCGCGCTCACCCGCAGCGACGGCCGCTGGGCGCAGAAGGGCGTGGACGCCGCCATGCACGCCGAGCTGACCGAGCTGGCCCGCAACCGCGCCTGCTCCGACATCGTGCTCGTCACCGGCGACGGCGATCTCCTGCCCGGGCTGATGTCGGCCAAGGAACACGGCGTCGCCGTCCACCTGTGGGCCGTCCAGGCCGCCGACGGCGACTACAACCAGTCCGAGGACCTGGTCGCCGAGGCCGACGAGCGGCGCGTCCTGGACCGGGCGTGGATCACCGGAGCGGTGCGCGCCAAGGAGCTTCCCGGGCCCTGCGCCCCCACCACCGAGCCGCGCCCCGAGATCGCCGCCATCCTCGCCGCCCCGCTGCCGGAGACCGCCGCCGCGGCCGCCGCGGCGGCGGCAGCCGAATCGCCCGGCACGCGCAACGGG
>NZ_RIBZ01000261.1:0-24860 GCF_003721215.1 Streptomyces botrytidirepellens | reverse complement strand
GGCGCGGGGGCCAGGGGCTCCGGAGCCGCGGGCTCCGCGGGCGCCAGGGGCGCCGGGGGTGGAGCGACTACGGGCGCTGCGGGGGCCAGTGGAACGTGGGCCTCCGGGGTCACGGGCGCGGCCGGAACCGGATCCGCGGGGCTGACCGCCGCCTCCGCCACCTCCCCCACCACCAGGGACGATCTGCGGTCACGGCTGGCACGCTGGACCCTCAGCGAGGCCGAAATGCTCGGCATCACGGGCCGCGCCGCGCTCTCGTCCCACGGCCGCGCGCTCCTGGGCCCGGCGGCCGAGGCACCCCAGGCACCGCCCGCAGCAGCCGAGGCCCTCGCCACCGCGCCTCCCCCCACAACCCCGGCCGAGGCCGCCGCGCTCGCCGCCGAGGCGGCACGGCTCCTCGCCCCGCTCCTCCCCGAGCCCCTCGACCACGTACTCCTCCAGGCCGACCTGACCGCCGTCGCCCCCGGCCCGCTGGAGCGGCCGCTCGCCGACGCGCTCGGCATCCTCGCCGAGATCGAGTCCAAGGGCGGCGCGACCGTCTACCGCTTCACCCCCGCCTCCGTACGCCGCGCGCTCGACGCCGGACGGGCCGCCGACGACCTGCACACCTTCCTCGCCGCCCACTCCCGCACCCCGGTGCCGCAGCCCCTCACGTATCTGATCGACGATGTCGCCCGGAAGCACGGCCACCTCCGCATCGGCGCGGCCTCCGCCTATCTGCGCTGCGACGACGAGACCCTGCTCGCCGAGATCCTCGCCGACCGCCGCTCCGCGGGCCTGCGCCTGCGGCGTCTCGCCCCCACCGTGCTGGCCGCCCAGGCACCGCCGGACGCGCTGCTGGAGGGGTTGCGCGCCATGGGGTACGCCCCGGCCGCCGAATCCGCCGAGGGCGACGTCCTGGTCACCCGCGCCGAGGCCCAGCGCACCCCGCCCCGTACACCGCCCGCCCCGGTCCCGGACGGTCCGCCCGTCCCCGACACCACCCTGCTGGGCGCGGCGGTACGCGCCATCCGCGCCGGTGACCTCGCCGCGACCGCGCCCCACAAGCCCCCGGCCACCGCCGGAACGGGCACCACCGAGGCCGCCACCGGCGCCCGTCTCCCCCGCACCACCTCCGCCGACACCCTCGCGACCGTGCAGGCCGCGGCCCTCACCGGTTCCGCCGTCTGGATCGGCTACGTCAACGCGGACGGCGCCGCCAGCCAGCGCGTCATCGCCCCGGTCCGCGTCGAGGGCGGCTACGTCACCGCGTACGACCACACCGCCGACGAGATCCGCACGTACCCCCTCCACCGCATCACGGGCGTCGCGGAACTGGCCGACGAGCCGGGTTAAGCGGACGTGCGCCGCCGCTGCCACCAGTGATGGCGGCGCGGATGGAGGGCGTGACCGAGGCGGCGGCCAATCAGGACGTAGCCGAGCAGCGCGCCCGACGTGTTCAGGATGACGTCATCGATGTCGAAGGCCCGACCCTCGACGATCGCGCCCTGCGCGATCTCGACCAGCACCATCACCAGCGACGTCACCAGCACCACCCGCACCGCGCCACGCGCCTTCGGCACGAGCATCGGCAGTAGCACGCCGAAGGGCGCGCCGAGCAGTACGTTGCCGCCGATCTGCTTCACCGTGTCCCGGATGGCGGGCTGGTCGACGTAGGCGCGCAGCGAATCGCCCGGGCGCAGATTGGTGTGCACGAGATCGCTGGACCCCGGCTGCGGCACGAGGGTGGCCTTGGCCAGCGCCGCCGCGAACCCGACCATGCAGGCGAACGCCAGCAGCATCACCAGCACCCGCCCGGCGCGGGAGCCCAGCGAATCGCGCTGGAGGGGCGGGGAGGCGGGGTCAGCCGTCTTGGCGGCCACCGCCTTGGCCGCCTTCTGCGCCGTACCGGGCTTCTTGGCGGCCGCCGACTTCGCGCCCGCCGACTTCGCCCGCCCCGACGTCGGCGCCCCGGTCTTCCCCTTCGACCCGCTCCTCGTCGGCGTCCTCTTCAACGTCCGCCGGATCTCCCACCCAGCGATGCTGATCACAGGGACCTACCTCCCGCCTCGTTCCGGCCCTCCTAGTGACCCCGCTTGCCCCTCGCCGTGCGGAGTATCCCTGTGGCCCTCCGCCTACCCGGCCGATGAGGGACACTGGTTCTTTGGCCCCCGGCGACACGGCCCGGCTACGAAAGGACTCGGCGCGTGAACGGACCGCTCATCGTCCAGAGCGACAAGACGCTCCTGCTCGAGGTCGACCACGAGCAGGCGGAAGCGTGCCGCCGCGCCATCGCGCCCTTCGCCGAGCTGGAGCGCGCGCCGGAGCACATCCACACCTACCGGGTGACCCCGCTCGGCCTGTGGAACGCGCGCGCCGCCGGACATGACGCCGAGCAGGTCGTGGACGCGCTCGTGGCGTTCTCCCGCTACCCCGTCCCGCACGCCCTGCTCGTCGACGTCGCCGAGACGATGGCCCGCTACGGGCGGCTGCGCCTCCTCAAGCACCCCACGCACGGGCTGGTCCTGGAGACCAGCGACCGTCCCGTGCTGGAGGAGATCCTGCGGTCGAAGCGGATCCAGCCGCTGGTCGGGGCCCGTATCGACCCGGACACCGTGGTCGTCCACCCCTCCGAGCGCGGCCAGATCAAGCAGACGCTGCTCAAGCTGGGCTGGCCCGCCGAGGACCTGGCCGGTTACGTGGACGGCGAGGCGCACGCCATCGATCTGCACGAGGACGGCTGGGCGCTGCGCCCGTACCAGAAGCACGCCGTCGAGGGGTTCTGGCACGGCGGCTCGGGCGTCGTCGTCCTGCCCTGCGGCGCCGGGAAGACGCTGGTCGGAGCGGGTGCGATGGCCACCGCCAAGTCGACCACGCTGATCCTGGTCACCAACACCGTCTCGGCCCGCCAGTGGAAGCACGAGCTGGTGCGCCGCACCTCCCTCACCGAGGAGGAGATCGGCGAGTACAGCGGTACGCGCAAGGAGATCCGCCCGATCACCATCGCCACGTACCAGGTGCTCACCACCAAGCGGAAGGGCATCTACCCCCACCTGGAGCTGTTCGACTCCCGCGACTGGGGCCTGATCATCTACGACGAGGTGCACCTGCTGCCCGCGCCCGTCTTCAAGTTCACGGCCGACCTCCAGGCGCGCCGCCGCCTCGGCCTGACCGCCACGCTCGTACGGGAGGACGGCCGCGAGTCCGACGTCTTCTCGCTCATCGGCCCCAAGCGCTTCGACGCGCCGTGGAAGGAGATCGAGGCGCAGGGCTACATCGCGCCCGCCGACTGCGTCGAGGTCCGCGTCAACCTCACCGAGACCGAGCGGCTGGCGTACGCGACCGCCGAGACCGAGGAGAAGTACCGCTACTGCGCCACCACCGCCTCCAAGCAGCGGATCACCGAGGCGCTGGTGGCCAAGCACAAGGGGCAGCAGACGCTGGTCATCGGCCAGTACATCGACCAGCTGGACGAGCTGGGCGAGCACCTGGACGCGCCCGTCATCAAGGGCGAGACGACGAACGCGCAGCGCGAGAAGCTGTTCGACGCCTTCCGGGAGGGCGAGCTGTCCGTCCTCGTCGTCTCGAAGGTCGCCAACTTCTCCATCGACCTCCCCGAGGCCACCGTCGCCATCCAGGTCTCCGGCACCTTCGGCTCCCGCCAGGAGGAGGCCCAGCGGCTCGGCCGGGTGCTGCGGCCGAAGGCCGACGGCCACCCGGCGGTCTTCTACTCGGTCGTCGCGCGCGACACCATCGACCAGGACTTCGCGGCGCACCGCCAGCGGTTCCTGGCCGAGCAGGGGTACGCGTACCGGATCGTGGACGCGAGCGCGCTGCTCGCGGACGAGGACGTCTGACGGTCTGACCCGGGTCCCGCGAGGGCCCCAACTCCGCCTGAACCCGGAGCGAACCGAAGCCGACGTAAATCATTCGCGGCCCGTCCACGCCGTGGCTACAATCCCCCGTCTTGCCGCCTCCCGCTCGGGAGAGCCGTCGGCCGGACGGAAACCGGCTGGCATCTCGTACGTACCGCAACTCTGCTTCGTGTACCCGCCGGAGGCTACGCCGTGCCCTCGCACGCCCCTGACCAGCCAGAACCACCCCTGCCCGACCCGCTCGCACGGGAACGATCCCACCTCGCCGCCTCCCGCGCCGCCCTGCGCGCCATGCGCGCCGACGTGGAGGCCCTCGACCTCCGGGACGTCGCCGCCAACTGGGTCAACGCCGAAGCCCTGCACCACCAGGTCAGCGAGCGCATCAAGGCCCTCGCCGACCTCTCCCACACCCCGCTCTTCTTCGGCCGCCTCGACTATCTGCACGCTCCGGGCGCGGAGGCGGCGGAAGGCGCCGAGGGCGAGTCGTTCTATATCGGTCGCCGTCATGTGCACGACGGCGACGGCGACCCCATGGTCATCGACTGGCGTGCCCCCGTCTCGCAGCCCTTCTATCAGGCGTCCAAGAAGGCGCCCATGGACGTCGGACTGCGCCGCCGCTTCGGCTACACCGGCGGCGAGCTGACCGCGTACGAGGACGAAAAGCTCTCCGACCCCACCGAGGCGGAACAGACCAGCAAGCTGCTCCAGTCCGAGATCGAGCGGCCGCGCGTCGGCCCCATGCGGGACATCGTCGCGACGATCCAGCCCGAACAGGACGAGATCGTCCGCGCCGGAATCGGCGGCACCGTCTGCGTCCAGGGTGCGCCGGGCACCGGGAAGACGGCGGTCGGCCTGCACCGGGTCGCGTACCTCCTCTACGCCCACCGCGAGCGGCTGGCCCGTTCCGGCACCCTCGTCATCGGCCCGAACCGCTCCTTCCTCCACTACATCGAGCAAGTCCTGCCCGCGCTGGGCGAGTTGCAGGTCGCCCAGGCCACCGTCGAGGACCTGGTGGCGCGCCCCGCCACGGGCGTCGAGGTACGCGGCGCCGACTCCGCCGACGTGGCGCGCGTCAAGGGCGACGCCCGTATGGCCGAGGTGCTGCGCCGGGCCCTGCGCTCGCACGTCACCCCGCCCACCGAGGCGTGCGTCGTGGTCCGTGGCTCGCGCCGCTGGCGGGTACCGGCGTACGAGATCGAGGAGACCGTGCGGGAACTGCTGGCCCGCGACATCCGCTACGGCGCGGCCCGCGACGCCCTCCCGCAGCGCATCGCGCACGCCGTGCTCGTCCGCATGGAGCAGGCGGGCGAGGCCCCCGACGACCGCGTCCAGGACGCGGTGGCCCGCAACCCCGCCGTGAAGGCGGCCGTCAAGGCCATCTGGCCGCCCGTCGACCCCGCCAAACTCGTACTGCGGCTGCTCTCCGACGCCGACTTCCTGGCCGCCCACGCGGACGGCATCCTCACCGCCGACGAGCAGAAGACCCTCTTGTGGGCCAAGCCGCCGCGCAGCGTGAAGTCCGCGAAGTGGTCCCCGCCGGACGCGGTGCTCATCGACGAGGCCGCCGACCTCATCGAACGCACCCATTCGCTCGGCCATGTGGTCCTCGACGAGGCGCAGGACCTGTCCCCCATGCAGTACCGCGCCGTCGGCCGCCGCTGCACCACCGGCTCCGCCACCATCCTCGGCGACCTCGCCCAGGGCACCACCCCTTGGGCCACGGACAGTTGGGAAGAGGCCCTCACCCACCTGGGCAAACCCGGCTCCACCGTCGAGGAGCTGACCCAGGGTTTCCGGGTGCCGCGCGAGGTGATCGCGTACGCGTCGCGGCTGCTGCCCGCCATCGCGCCCGGCCTGTCGGAGGCCACGTCGATCCGCGAAGCGGCGGGCGACTTCGCCGTACGGGCCGTCGACCCGTCCGACCTGGACGCGGCGGTCATCACCGCCTGCCACGAAGCCCTGACGCACGAGGGCTCCATCGGCCTGATCGCGGCCGAAGCCCGCCTCCCCGCCCTGTCCGCCGCCCTCGACGCGGCGGGCCTGACCCACCTCTCCCCCGGCGAGGAGACCAGCCCCGAGGCCCGGCTGACCCTGGTGCCCGCGACGCTGGCGAAGGGTCTGGAGTACGACTACGTGGTGCTGGACGAACCGGCCGCCGTGGTCGACGGCGAACCCGACGAACGCACGGGCCTGCGCCGTCTGTACGTGGCCCTCACCCGAGCCGTCTCAGGCCTGACGGTCGTGCACGCGGCCCCGCTGCCGGAGCGTCTGGCGTAACCCTGCCGGTGCGAGGTGGGCGCGGGGTGGGTGCGGGTGCCGGGGCCTCCGGGGCAGGGCCCTGGACCGTATATTTACGGCGCCGCAGCTCGGAAGCGTGAAGTGACCGTTTGACGAGCGGCGCCACACATACACGTCAGCGTCCAGGACCCCACCCCTCCGACCCCGACCCCCTCCCGCATCGTCGCCAACTCCCCACCGGTGGCCCGACCCACGATCCATCCCCGGCTCGCCCAGCGGCGAACACCAGGCGGGGGCGGGAGCACCTCGTTGCCACTGCCACCAACCGCGACCCGGCGGCGGGCAACGGGCGGGGGCGGGAGCGGCCCTGCCCCCCATGCTCCAAAGACCTCAGCCCCCGGACACCGGCAGCCCCGAACCCCACCCGGGGCAGGCGCCAGCCGGGGCGCAGAACGGCGACCGAGGCACCGCTGAACGGTTCCTCAGCCCACCGGCACCGGCGCGTCGAGCGCCAGACGCCACTGCCCGACGGCGGACGCGCCCACCGAGCCGTGCCATCCGGCGGGCCGGGCCGCGCTGCCGATGTGGAAGGCGGTCACGCCCGCGGCGCGCAGCTCGGAGAGGTGGTCGAGGCGGAGGCCGCCGCCGACCATGATCCGCGCTTCGTACCCCGGCGCCCCCGTACGTGCGGCCTCAGCCCGAAGGGTCGGCAGCCCGTGGTCGACACCCTGNGCCCGAAGGGTCGGCAGCCCGTGGTCGACACCCTGGGCCGAACCGGCGGTGAGGTAGGTGTCCAGGCCGGGAAGTCCGGCCAGCTGCCGACGGAGCACATCGCGGTCGGCGGCGCGGTCGATGGCCCGGTGGAAGGTCCAGCGGCTCTCGTCCACGCCCGGCCCGGCGCCGATGACCTCGATCAGCGCGGCGATGGCAGCCAGATCGGCCAAACCATCGGCGGCGAGGAAGCCGAGCACGAACTCATCCGCCCCCTCCGCGTGCAGCGCGGCCGCCCTACGGCACAGCGCGTCGACGGCCGCGGCGTCCCCCGCCGCGAACCCATCGGACGCACGGAGCATCACCCGCACCGGCAGATCCACCGCCGAACGGACGGCGGCGAAGGTCTCCCGGGAGGGCGTCAGCCCATCGGCTGCCATGTCGGTGACCAGCTCAAGACGGTCCGCCCCTCCGGCCTCAGCCGCGATCGCGTCCTCCGGGTGGAGGGCGATAACCTCGAGAATTGGTCTAGACATGCTGTATAGCTTGCCATACCCCCCACCCCCCGCAACCCGCACCCCTGAGAATGGGCCCATGTCCGACCACCCCGCGCTCCTCACCCGCTGGGCGCTCCTCCTCAACAGCGCCCGCGACACCACCACCCCCGACCCGGACCCCTACGGCCGCGACCTCCTCTCCCGCTGGGCCGAACCCCAGCGCCGCTACCACACCACCGACCACCTGATCGCCGTACTGGACCGGGTCGACGAGCTGCTGGAACGCACCGAGGCCCCCGACCCCGACGCGATCCGCCTCGCCGCCTGGTTCCACGACGCCGTCTACCTCCCCGACCGCTCGACCAACGAGGAACGCAGCGCCCGCCTCGCCGAACGTGCCCTCTCGGAAGCGGGCGTCCCGGAGGCCCGCGTCGCCGAAACCGCCCGCCTCGTCCGCCTCACCACCGACCACGACCCCGCCGAGGGCGACACCAACGGCGAAGTCCTCTGCGACGCCGACCTCGCGGTGCTGGCGGGCTCACCCGAGGCCTACAGCGCGTACGCGACGGCGGTCCGCGAGGAGTACGCCTTCGTCCCCGACGACACCTTCCGCGAGGGCCGCGCGAACGTCCTCCGCCATCTCCTGGGCCTGCCCTGCCTGTTCCGCACCCCGATCGGCCACGACCGCTGGGAGCCAGCAGCCCGCCGCAACATGACCACGGAGCTGGAGCTGCTGGGGTCCGCGTCATCATGACGCGCGATTGGCTCCCGCGCGGTGGAGGCACAACGCCGCCGCGTGGTCGACGGTCGGCCAATCGTCTACTGGCGGCCGGGCTGCACGTATTGCCCGCGCCTAGCGCCCGTCGGCCTCCCCCAGTAATAGCGGCAGGGGTCAGACCGCAGGGAACTCGCCGCGTATGAGGCCGGATACGAACGACGACCAGCCCTCCGCCGGGAAGATCAGCGCCGGCCCGTGCGGGTTCTTGGAGTCGCGGACCGGGACGGCGCCGTGGGTTCGGGTGAAGGTGCGGGAGACCTCCACGCATTGACCGCCATTGGCGTCGCTGTAGGAGGACTTGACCCACTCGTCGGTGGCGAGATCCAAGTCGACACTCATGCGCGGTACTCCTTCACCAGAGTTTTGATCAGGGTCGCGGATCCTGTCGCCTACCAGGGTGACTCCCGCCGGTGAGTTGGACGGGAATCATCCCGAGCGACGGCCTGGGTAGCGGATCTCCTTGCGGCAGTCAGGGGCAGTGGTGGGTGGCAACTGGCCGTCGAGCGCGTAGCACAGGGCCGCGTGCAGGTGCTCCGCTGCGGCGGGCGTCAGCCGCAGCTCGGCCATGCCGAGGAGTCGGTCGCCACGGCTGATCTGGAGCGGCAGTGCAAGACCGCCGTCGTTCAGGCGGCGCACGGTCCATTCCTGGGCGTGGCTGATCCGCAAATCCGTCATGACGGCTCCTGCCCGCCTCCGGCCCGACTGCGGGCGATTCGCAATACGTCGCTCAGCGCCTCGCACAAGCGGTTGGCCAGAAACCGAAGTTCGTTCACGCTCGCCTTGCGGTCCGCCAGCAATTCGCTCGCGTGACCGAGGAGCCTCGCTCCCATGTCGAGCTGCACGGCCTCGACGTCGTCCGCCCTCGTGTTCAGCGGGCTCTGGTCGGTGTCCGAGATCAGATAGCACGGCTTGCCGTTCGCGTTATCCCAAGGAAGGAGTCGCAGGGCAGCCGCCCGGGAGGCGGAAAGTGGACTCATATGTTCGGGAGCAGAGGGGCTAGGGTCGATCACGTCATCAGCTCCATCCAGCTGGTGGACACGCCCCGGGATCGGCCGCATGATCGCGAGGGCTTTACAGGCACAGACTGACGCCCCAAATGGGACGTATCTCGGCGCAATGCGAGGACGGTTGGGATGTCTCGGCGCTACCGTCGGAGAACGCCCAAACGTCCCTGGGGGAAGTCTTGAATACGGCCTTACGATCGGCTATGGAGTCCGCTGGATTATCACCCCGGCAGCTCGCCGCCCGAGTGGGTGTTTCCGGCAAGACCGTTGAGCGGTGGATCGCGGACGAAGAACTCATCCCGCACTCCAGAAACCGGTCGGATGCCTCTGAGACGTTGGGAGTGGAAGCAGAGATGCTGTGGCCGAAGTCGGTGCGGAACCGATTCAAGACCGATGGCGCCCAAGAGATCGTTCAGAGCTATCCGTACAGGTCCGCATGCCCCTCTACGGTCTGGTCCGATCTCATTGCCGGAGCGGAGGAGGAACTGTTCTTCGCCGGTTACACCTCCTACTTTCTGTGGACCCAGGTGCCCGCCCTCTCCGAGACGCTGCGGCAGAAGGCGGAGAGCGGCTGTCGAGTCCGCTTTCTGCTCGGCGACCCCGCCGGTCCGGTGACCCGGCAGCGGGAGGAGATCGAGGATGTCGCGTTGACGGTCTCCACGCGCATCAACATGACCCTGGAGCAGTTGACCAAGATGGGCACTGTGACCGGGCTAGAGGCTCGGTTCTCAGCGGCGGCCGACGCCATGAACCATGTCTCGCTCTCGGTCTTCCGCTTCGACGATCAGGCCCTCGTGACGCCGCACCTGGCCAAGCTCGTCGGCCATGATTCGCCACTGATGCATCTGCGGCGCCGCGGTGAGGGCGGGATGTTCTCCCGCTTCGCCGAGCACGCGGAAGAACTATGGTCCGGTGGCGTCCCCGTCCCGGGAGATCACCCACGTCTGTCATGACGGCGGTCATGGCGATCACTCCCCCGTGATGCCTCAACACCCGCCTTCCCTCGGCGGGTTCACAGCTCGATTCTTCATCACTCTCCGTGATCACGCCAGGCCGCAGTCGCCTCGCCATCACATCGAGTGAACGTTCGGGAGATCGGGAACGCCCCGGGCGAGGAATGGCGAACCCCACCGGGGCGTTGACGTCGGCATGCCCATCGCCGTTTATGTACTTGGCCTGTCCGTCTTCGCTCTCGGGACCTCGGAGTTCATGCTCTCCGGGCTGCTCCAACCCGTCGCCCGGGACATGGGAGTTACCATCCCCACGGCCGGGCTGCTGATATCGGCGTTCGCGATCGGGATGGTGGTCGGGGCGCCGCTGCTGGCGGCGGCCACGTTGCGGTTGCCCCGGCGGACGACGTTGATCGCGTTGCTCGCCGTGTTCGGGCTCGGGCAGGTGGCGGGGGCGGTGGCGCCGTCGTACGGGGTGTTGTTCGCGTCGCGGGTGGTGAGCGCGCTCGCATGTGCCGGGTTCTGGGCCGTGGGGGCGGCGGTGGCCGTGTCGTTGGTGCCGGTGAACGCGCGGGCGCGGGCCATGGCGGTGATGGTCGGCGGGCTCAGCGTCGCGAACGTCGTGGGGGTTCCGGCCGGGGCGTTCCTGGGGCAGAACGCGGGATGGCGCGCCGCCTTCTGGGCGGTGGCCGGGCTCTCGGTGCTCGGGCTGATCGGGGTGATCGCGCTCGTACCGCGTACGGAGGTGCCGACCGGGGACGACCGGCCGCGGCTGCGGGGCGAACTGAGCATCTACCGGGACCGTCAGGTCTGGCTCGCGCTGGTCACCACCGCGCTGAGCGGGGGCGCGGTCTTCTGCCTGTTCTCGTACCTCGGGCCGCTGCTCACCGACGTGGCGGGGCTGGACGAGGGCTGGGTGCCGACGGTGCTGGCGCTGTTCGGGGTCGGCGCGCTGATCGGTACGGCGGTCGGCGGGCGGATCGCGGACGCGCACCTGTTCGGCACGATGTACGGCGGCATCACCGCCTCGACGGTGGTGCTGAGCGTCCTGGCGCTGACCGCGCACAGCCCCGTAGCGGCCGTCGGCCTGGCGCTGCTGCTCGGCTTCACGGCCTTCTTCACCGCGCCCGCGCTCAACGCCCGCATGTTCAACGTCGCGAACGCCGCCCCGACGCTCGCGGGCGCGACCACGACGTCCGCGTTCAACATCGGCAACACGGTGGGCCCCTGGCTCGGCGGCCTGGTCATCGACGCGGGCTGGGGCTACCCGGCGGTGGCCTGGACGGGCGCCGCCCTGGCCGGTGCGGGCATCGTGACGACGGCGCTCGCGGCGCGGCTGCATCGTGCGGAGGGGGCGTCGCGGGTGATCGCCACCGGTCACACCGGCCAGGCCACAACGCCCGCGCGCGAGGCGACCTCGGGGGCTTCTCGCTGAGTCGGGTCCGGTTCCGGTGAGCCCTCAGCCCCGCGCCACCGACTTACGGCGGCGCAGGCCCGCCGCCGTGAGCCGCCGCAGCAGCTCCTTGCTGCCGACCTCCTCCGCCCCCGCGCGCACCGCCCGTGCGTAGAGGTCGCTCGGGACGTCGTAGTGGTCGCGGTCGAAGCCGCGGCGCGGGGCGCCGATGCGGGTGGCGAAGGCGTGGAGTTCGTCGTACGAGACGTCGCTCACCAGGTGTGACCACATGCGGCCGTGGCCCGGCCACGAGGGCGGGTCGATCAGTACGGCCATCAGAGCGTGGTCCCCAGCGAGCCCACGGGGGCCACCGCGACCGCCGTCTTGCCGCAGACCCAGTGCGGGTCGGGGCCCAGTTCGGGTTCCACGTCGAGGGCGTGGAGGTCGCCGCCCGTAGTGCACACCGGGCACAGGGGCCACCGGCCGTAGCGTTCCAGCAGGGAGTCCTGGACGTCCTGGGCGACCAGACCGGCGACGTAGGCCACGCCTTCCGGCCATTGCTCGACCCACCAGCGGCGGTGCGCGATGGCGTCCTCGACGAGCGAGACGATGTCGGCGTGGGCGACGTCTCCCGCCGCGAGGTCGGCCAGGACGAGCGCCCGTGCCGCGTGCAGTGCATGTTCGAGCTTCATGGGTCCCATTGTCACCTTTGCTTCGTCGGGCCGCCTTCCAGCACAGGGGAAGCCCATGGGAACCGCCTCCGCGCGCGGTCTTGACGGACCTCGTGGCCGGAAATAGTTTTCAGATGTGAGTAGCAAGTTGAAGGAAACTTTCACTCCCCTCACCGATCCCGCCGTGCCCGCCCCCTCCGCCCTCGCGGCGAAGGTTCGCACCCTGGGCCCCTCCATGACCCGCTCGATGCAGCGCGTCGCCGAGGCCGTCGCGGGCGACCCGGCGGGCTGCGCGGCGCTCACCGTCACCGGGCTCGCCGAGCGTACGGGGACCAGCGAGGCCACCGTCGTCCGCACCTCCCGGCTGCTCGGCTACCCCGGATACCGCGATCTGCGCCTCGCGCTCGCCGCGCTCGCCGCGCAGCAGGCGGCGGGCCGGGCACCGGCCGTCACCGCCGACATCGCGGTCGACGACCCGATCGGCGACGTGATCGCCAAGCTCGCCCAGGAGGAGCAGCAGTGTCTGGCCGACACCGCCGCGGGGCTCGACCCCGGCCAGGTCGAGGCCGCTGTCGCCGCGGTCGCCGCCGCCCGCCGGATCGATGTGTACGGCATCGGCGCGTCCAATCTGGTCGCCCAGGACCTGGTCCAGAAGCTGCTGCGGATCGGCCTGATCGCCCACGCGCACGCGGATCCGCACCAGGCCATCACCAACGCCGTCCAGCTGCACTCCCGCGACGTCGCGCTCGCGATCACCCATTCGGGGCGGACGACGGACGTCATCGAGCCGCTGCGCGTCGCCTTCGAGCGCGGGGCGACCACCATCGCGATCACCGGCCGCCCGGACGGCGAGATCGCACAGTACGCGGACCTCGTCCTCACCACCTCCACCGCGCGCGAGAGCGAGCTGCGCCCGGCGGCCATGTCCAGCCGCACCAGCCAGCTGCTGGTGGTGGACTGCCTGTTCATAGGCGTGGCGCAGCGCACGTACGAGAGCGCGGCGCCCGCCCTGTCCGCCTCGTACGAGGCCCTCGCGCACCGGCACGATCCCCGCCCCCGCCACCGCTGAGGCCGGGGCGCGCGACGACGCCCCGCACCGCCACCCCACCCCCACCATCACGCTTACGTAGGGAAGAGCCGCTTCGCCATGACTTCCGCCGCCGATGAGCACGAGCAGCACCAGCAACAACAGGAGCAACAGGAGCAACAGCTCCGCGCCCAGCTGGAGACCCTCACCACCGAGGCGTTCCGCCCCGAACTCGCCGAGATCGACCGGCTCGACACCGTCGAGATCGCCCGCATCATGAACGCCGAGGACGCCGGAGTCCCCGCCGCCGTCGCCGCCCAGCTCCCCCGGATCGCCGCCGCCATCGACGGCATCGCCGCGCGCATGGCGGACGGCGGGCGGCTGATCTACGCGGGCGCGGGCACCGCCGGGCGGCTCGGGGTGCTCGACGCGAGCGAGTGCCCGCCCACCTTCAACGCCCGGCCGGACCGGGTGGTCGGCCTGATCGCGGGCGGGGAGACCGCCGTGGTGTCGTCCGTGGAGGGCGCGGAGGACAGCGCGGAGCTGGCCGCCGAGGACCTGGACCGGATCGGGGTCGGCCCGCGGGACACGGTCGTGGGCGTCTCGGCCTCCGGCCGCACCCCGTACGCCGTGGGCGCCGTCGAGCACGCCCGCCGCCGGGGGGCGCTCACCGTCGGGCTGTCGTGCAACGCGGGCTCGGCGCTCGCTGCGGCCGCCGACCACGGCATCGAGGTCGTCGTCGGACCGGAGCTGCTCACCGGCTCCACCCGGCTCAAGGCGGGTACGGCGCAGAAGCTCGTGCTCAACATGTTCTCGACCATCACCATGATCCGGCTGGGCAAGACCTTCGGGAATCTGATGGTGGATGTGCGCGCCTCGAACGAGAAGCTGCGGGCGCGCACGCGCCGTATCGTTTCTCTGGCGACCGGCGCCACGGACGAGCAGATCGAGAGCGCGCTGACGGCCACCGACTGGGAGGCCAAGAACGCCATCCTCACGATCCTCGGTGGCGTGGACGCGCCCACCGCCGAGAAGCTGCTCGGCGAGGCGAACGGCCATCTGCGGGCCGCCCTCGAAGCAGCGGGGGCATAACACCCCGAAAGCTCAGAAACACGGCGGCGGGGCGGCACCCCTGGGAGAAAGGGTGCCGCCCCGCCGTCGTCAGTGGACGGTGTGACCGACCGGCGCGCGGGGCGCCGAAGCCGATCAGAAGTCCATGTCACCGCCCGGCATGCCGCCCGGGGCGCCCGCCGGAGCGGCCTTCTCGGGCTTGTCGGCGATGACGGCCTCGGTGGTGAGGAACAGCGCGGCGATCGACGCGGCGTTCTGGAGCGCGGAGCGCGTGACCTTGGCCGGGTCGATGATGCCCTCGGCGATGAGGTCGATGTACTCACCGGTCGCGGCGTTGAGGCCGTGGCCCGGGGTCAGGTTGCGCACCTTCTCCACCACGACGCCGCCCTCGAGGCCGGCGTTGACGGCGATCTGCTTCAGCGGGGCCTCCAGGGCCAGGCGCACGGCCTGGGCACCGGTGGCCTCGTCGCCCTCGAGCTCCAGCTTCTCGAACACCGAGACGGTCTGGAGCAGGGCCACGCCACCACCGGCGACGATGCCCTCCTCGACGGCGGCCTTGGCGTTGCGCACCGCGTCCTCGATGCGGTGCTTGCGCTCCTTCAGCTCGACCTCGGTCGCGGCACCGGCCTTGATGACGGCCACGCCGCCGGCCAGCTTCGCCAGGCGCTCCTGGAGCTTCTCGCGGTCGTAGTCCGAGTCCGAGTTCTCGATCTCGGCGCGGATCTGGTTGACGCGGCCCTGCACCTGGTCGGTGTCGCCGGCGCCGTCCACGATCGTGGTCTCGTCCTTGGTGACCGTGACCTTGCGGGCGCGGCCGAGCAGGTCGATGCCCGCGTTCTCCAGCTTGAGGCCGACCTCCTCGGAGATGACGGTGCCACCGGTGAGGATGGCGATGTCGCCGAGCATGGCCTTGCGGCGGTCACCGAAGCCCGGGGCCTTGACGGCGACGGACTTGAAGGTGCCACGGATCTTGTTGACGACCAGGGTCGCCAGCGCCTCGCCCTCGATGTCCTCGGCGATGATCAGCAGCGGCTTGCCGGACTGCATGACCTTCTCGAGCAGCGGGAGGAGGTCCTTCACGCTGGTGATCTTCGAGTTGACGATCAGGATGTACGGGTCGTCGAGCGACGCCTCCATACGCTCCATGTCCGTCGCGAAGTACGGGGAGATGTAGCCCTTGTCGAAGCGCATGCCCTCGGTGAGCTCGAGCTCGAGCCCGAAGGTCTGCGACTCCTCGACGGTGATGACGCCTTCCTTGCCGACCTTGTCCATGGCCTCGGCGATCAGCTCGCCGATCTGGGTGTCGGCGGCGGAGATGGAGGCGGTGGAGGCGATCTGCTCCTTGGTCTCCACGTCCTTGGCCTGCTCGAGCAGCTGGGCGGAGACGGCCTCGACGGCCTTCTCGATGCCGCGCTTGAGGGCCATCGGGTTGGCGCCCGCGGCAACGTTCCGCAGGCCCTCCTTGACCAGCGCCTGGGCGAGGACGGTCGCGGTCGTCGTGCCGTCACCGGCGACGTCGTCCGTCTTCTTCGCGACCTCCTTGACCAGCTCGGCGCCGATCTTCTCGTACGCGTCCTCGAGTTCGATCTCCTTGGCGATGGACACACCATCGTTGGTGATCGTGGGGGCGCCCCACTTCTTCTCGAGGACGACGTTACGGCCCTTGGGGCCGAGGGTGACCTTGACGGCGTCGGCGAGCTGGTTCATCCCGCGCTCGAGGCCGCGCCGCGCCTCCTCGTCGAACGCGATGATCTTGGCCATGTGAAGTGGTCCTCCCAAGACGGGGTGGATTGCTCCGGACCGCGCCTGGCGCCCGCGACGGACGGCCTGCCTGCCGTGCGGTTCCTTGCCCCGCGCGGCACCGGCGAGCCTCACCGACCCGATCCTTCTGTCACTCTCACCTTCAGAGTGCTAACGCAATAATTAGCACTCGCCCCATGAGAGTGCAAGCGCCCGACGGGCGTCAAGAGAGGCGGGCGAGAGCCCCCGCGGACATGCCAGAGGGCCCGCCCCCCCTCGCGGGGTACGGGCCCTCCGGCTACTTCAGTCAGCTGCGTCGCGTTCGGCGCGTCAGCCTACGGCCACGCGGACCATGTCCGCCTGCGGGCCCTTCTGGCCCTGCGAGATCTCGAACTCGACCCGCTGGCCTTCCTCGAGGGTGCGGTAACCGTCCATCTGGATCGCACTGTAGTGGACGAACACGTCCGCACCACCGTCGACCGCGATGAAGCCGTACCCCTTCTCCGCGTTGAACCACTTGACGGTGCCCTGAGCCATTCCTAACTCCCCTATTGCTGGCCCTTGCGCAGGACCGCACTCCGCGGACCCGGGTCAGACCTCACCCCCCGAGTCGAGGGGGGTGTGCGCCGGAACGCGTCGACCGCCGCTGAATGTATCCGTCCCAACGCCCTCTGCAACAGGTCAATTGGACGAGAATTCTGGGCACGGCCGATCGGTAAAAAGTGGAGAAGTCCTGTGAAGTTCGGGCAAACCCGACCGGACATAGGGTACCAACCCGACAAATCGCGCACACACTTTGCGCACAAGTTGACGAGTTCTCATATGCGGTTCCGGCGCCGGGGCCGATGAGGTAGCCCGCGCCCGATGGGGAAGCGGGGCAACTGTATCGCGATTCCACACACGGAATCGCCCCGTCCGGATCCTCCCGGACGAGGCGATTTCCAGAGGTGAGCGGGGTGATGGGGCGTCAGCAGCCACCCGCGACCGCGGGGATGATCGACACCCCGGCGCCGTCCGGCGTGGCCGTGGCCAGGCCCTCGGCGAACCGCACGTCGTCGTCGTTGACGTAGACGTTCACGAAGCGGCGCAGCTTGCCGGTGTCGTCCAGGACGCGCGCGGAGATGCCCGCGTGGTTCTTCTCCAGGTCCGCCAGAACCTCGGCGAGGGTCGCGCCCTCGGCGCTGACCTCGGCCTGGCCGCCGGTGTAGGTACGCAGGATGGTCGGGATTCGGACGTTGACGCTCATGCGAGGCCAGCCTCTCGGAACGAGTCAAGGGTGGGGCGGATGATGGCGGAGGGACCCGTGGTGGGGGCCACCGCGTCGAGGGTCTTGAGGCCGTCGCCGGTGTTGAGGACGACGGTCGTCAGGGACGGGTCGAGCAGCCCGTCCTCGATCAGCTTCTTGGTCACGCCGACGGTCACGCCGCCCGCGGTCTCCGCGAAGATCCCCTCGGTGCGGGCGAGCAGCTTGATCGCGTCGACCACCTGCTCGTCGGTGACGTCCTCCACCGCCCCGCCGGTGCGGCGCGCGATGTCGAGGACGTACGGGCCGTCCGCCGGGTTGCCGATGGCCAGCGACTTGGCGATGGTGTTCGGCTTCTGCGGGCGCACCACGTCATGGCCCGCCTTGAAGGCGGTGGAGACCGGGGAGCAGCCCTCGGCCTGGGCGCCGAAGATCTTGTACGGCTTGTCCTCGACCAGACCGAGCTCGATCAGCTCCTTGAGCCCCTTGTCGATCTTGGTGAGCTGGGAGCCGGACGCGATCGGGACGACGATCTGGTCCGGCAGCCGCCAGCCGAGCTGCTCGCAGATCTCGTACGCCAGGGTCTTGGAGCCCTCGCCGTAGTACGGCCGCAGGTTGACGTTGACGAAGCCCCAGCCCTCGCCCGCCGGGTCGCCGATCAGCTCGCTACAGAAGCGGTTGACGTCGTCGTAGTTGCCCTCGATGCCGACCAGGTCACCGCCGTAGACGGCGGCCATGACGACCTTGCCCGCCTCCAGGTCGTGCGGGATGAAGACGCACGAGCGGAAGCCCGCGCGGGCCGCCGCGGCGCCCACCGCACCGGCCAGGTTGCCGGTGGAGGAGCAGGACAGGGTGGTGAAGCCGAAGGTGCGGGCCGCCTGGACGGCGATGGCGACGACCCGGTCCTTGAAGGAGTGGGTCGGGTTGCCGGAGTCGTCCTTGACGTGCAGCTCGCCGGTGACACCCAGCTCGCGGGCGAGCCGGTCGGCCTTGACGAGCTGGGTGAAGCCCGGGCTCAGGCTGGGGAGCGCGGCCACGTCGGCGGGGACGGGCAGCAGCGGCGCATAGCGCCAGATGTTGTCGGGACCGGCCTCGATCTGCTTCCGCAGTCCCTCGGGATCGCCGCTCGGCAGCTCGTACGCCACCTCGAGCGGCCCGAAACACGACCCGCACGCGAAGATCGGGCCGAGGTCGAAGCGCTCACCGCACTCGCGGCAGGACAGGGCGACGGCGGGGCCGAAAGCGGCAGCGGAAGTGGTTGAGCTTTCGACAGATTGCACAGCCATGGAGGCGAGGCCCTTTCTCCTCATCTTCCTCGGGACGCATTTCGCCACGAGACGGAATTGGCACCTTCCCTAGCTGGGAGCCTCGCTACAGGACGCGAGACCAGCTGGAGGGTTGCCGGGGCTTCAACGGGCCGTTCCCTCTGCCCCTCTGGATGAGCGGTATGGCCGCCGGGCCGGACCCGGGGCGTTTGTCCGCACCGAGCCCCCGACATACGAAGGTCATGTGCGCTGTTCAAGACTGTAACCGACGGCCCGGATGGTTGAGCTAGCCGTCCGAACCGCGAGATGGATCACAACGATCACGACGAGCGATCACAGCAGGGAGACAAAACAGGTGCTGGATGAGGTGGAGCGCTGGCTGGAGCACCGCTCCTGGTCGGCCGACGACCGTCCGCTGGACCGCCTGCTGGCCGCGAAGCGCGACACGGCGACGAGCGTCAGCGTGGTGCTGCCCGCGCTGAACGAGGAGGCGACCGTCGGCGAGATCGCCGCCGCGATCCGCCGCGATCTGATGACCGAGGCCGTGCCGCTCGTCGACGAGCTGGTGGTGCTGGACTCCGGCTCCACGGACCGCACCGCCGAGGTCGCGGCCGCGGCCGGCGCGAGGGTGGTGCACCGCGACGCGCTGCTGCCCCGGCTGCCCGCGCTGCCCGGCAAGGGCGAGGTGCTGTGGCGGTCGCTGCTGGCGACCAGCGGCGACATCGTCTGCTTCATCGACGCCGACCTGCGCGAATTCGACGCACGCTTCGTCTCCGGCATCGTCGGGCCGCTGCTCACCGACCCCGGGGTGCAGCTGGTCAAGGGCATGTACGACCGGCCGCTGCGGGACACCGCGGGCCAGGGCGGACGGGTCACCGAGCTGGTCGCGCGGCCGCTGCTGAACCTGCACTGGCCGCAGCTCGCCGGTTTCGTCCAGCCGCTGGGCGGCGAGTACGCGGCCCGGCGCTCGCTGCTGGAGCGGCTGCCGTTCCCCGTCGGGTACGGCGTCGAGCTGGGCCTGCTGGTCGACGCGCTGCACACGGTCGGGCTCGACGCCCTCGCCCAGGTCGACATCGGCGTGCGCAAACACCGCCACCAGGACGGCAAGGCGCTCGGCCGGATGGCCGCCGCGATCTACCGCACCGCGCAGCTGCGGCTGGCCCGCGGCCATCTGGTGCGGCCGCGGCTGACCCAGTTCGAGCGCGGCGAGAACGGCTTCGAGCCGCGGACGACGGCGGTGGACACGGAGGAGCGGCCGCCGATGATCGAGATCCCCGAGTACGCGGAGCGGCGCGCGGCCTGAGGGCGCCTCTTCCGGGGGCAAGAAACCGTACGTACGTTTGCGCGCGGTGCCCAATGGCTAGGCTCGCGACATGGCCGTTGAACGCAGCGCACCGATCCTCGTCGCGTCCAACCGCGGCCCGGTCTCGTACGCGCTGGGCGAGGACGGATCGCTCACCCCCAAGCGCGGGGGCGGCGGGCTGGTCTCCGGGCTGAGCGCGATCGGGCCCGACGCGGGCGCGGTCTGGGTGTGCGCCGCCCTTGGCGACGGCGACCGCGAGGCGGCGCGCCGCGCCGGGGCCGGGCACCTGGACGCGGACCACACCGGCGGGCAGCAGGTGCGGATGCTGGACATCGCGCCGGACGTCTTCGCCGCCGCGTACAACGGCGTCGCGAACTCGGTGCTGTGGTTCGTCCACCACCTGCTCTACCAGACCCCGCTCGAGCCGGTCTTCGACGCGGAGTTCCGCGCCCAGTGGGAGGCGTACGAGGCGTACAACGCGGCCTTCGCCGACGCGCTCGCCCAGGAGGCGGCCGACGGCGCGGTCGTGCTGGTGCAGGACTACCACCTGGCGCTGGTCCCCGGGCTGCTCCGGGCCCGCCGCCCCGACCTGCGGATCGGCCACTTCTCCCACACGCCGTGGGCGCCCCCGGACTACTACCGGCTGCTGCCGGACGACGTCGCGGCGGGCGTGCTCCGCGGCATCCTCGGCGGCGACCGCGCCGCCTTCCTCACCGGGCGCTGGGCCGCCGCGTTCGCCGACTGCTGCGCGGCGGTGCTCGGCGCGGAGATCGTCCGGGGGCCGGACGGCTCCGCGGCCGCCGTCCGCTTCGAGGGCCGCGAGACCCGGCTCGGGGTGCACGGCCTCGGCGCCGATGCCGACTTCCTGCGGGAGCGGTCGCGGGCGGCCGATGTGGACGAACGGCTGGCGGCGCTGCGCGAGCAGATCGGGCCGGGCCGGAAAACGATCGTCCGGGTGGATCGCACCGAGCTGTCCAAGAACATCGTGCGCGGGCTGCTGGCCTACCGCCGCCTCCTGGAGACCCACCCCGAGTGGCGCGAGCGCGTGGTCCACGTCGCCTTCGCCTATCCGTCGCGCCAGGACCTGACCGTCTACCGCGACTACACCGAGCGGGTGCGGGTGCTCGCCGAGGAGATCAACGCGGAGTACGGGACGGAGGGCTGGCAGCCGGTCGCGCTCCACGTGAAGGACGACTTCGCGCGCTCCCTGGCCGCCTACCGGCTGGCCGACGTGGCCCTCGTCAACCCGATCCGGGACGGGATGAACCTGGTCGCCAAGGAGGTTCCGGTCGTCTCCGAGCGCGGCTGCGTGCTGGTGCTGTCGCGGGAGGCGGGGGCGTACGAGGAGCTGGGCGCGGACGCGGTGACGGTGAACCCGTACGACGTCGAGGGCACGGCCCGCGCGCTGGACGAGGCCCTCCGCACCCCGGACGCCGAGCGGGCGGACCGCACGAAGCGCCTGGCCGCGGCAGCCACGGCCCTCCCGCCCCGCGACTGGTTCCTGACCCAGCTACGAGCCCTGCAAGAGGGCTAAATCCCCCACCCCGCCCCTTCCCGAAACCGGGGCTCCGCCCCGGACCCCGCCCCCTCCCGGGGCACCGCCCCGGACCCCGTTCGGCCGGGCTACGCCCTGGACCGCTGCGGGCGCGGGGCTCCGCCGGGGCCGCGCCTCGCCGCGGACCGGCGGGCCGGGAGTTCAGGGGCTCTGCCCCTGGGTTCTCCGCTCGCAGCGGGCCCACACCGGCGCCAGGCGGCGTCACCCCGTCGACCGGCGGGCCGGGGGTCCAGGGGGCCTGCCCCTGGGTTCGGGAAGGGGCGGGGTGGGGGACTCTCAGCGCAGCGCAGCCGCCAGCGCTTCCAGCAGGGCCACAACACCCGCCGGGCCGTCGACCACCAGGTCGGCGCGCTCCGCCAGGGCCGTCACCTCCGTGCTGCCGCTGCACACCAGCAGTCCCGGTACGCCTTCCTTCCGCAGCCGCTCCACGGCGGCGAACGCGGCCAGGTCGCCGAGGTCGTCGCCCGCGTAGAGGACCGCGCCCGCGGAGGTCTCGCGGACGTACTCCAGCAGGGCGACGCCCTTGTCCATGCCCGGTGGGCGCAGCTCCAGGACCAGGCGGCCCGGTTCGACGATCAGGCCGTGGCGCTCGGCCAGTGCCTGGAGCGGGGCGCGGAGCTGGTCGAAGGCGGCCTGCGGGTTCTCGGTGCGGCGGGTGTGGACCGCGACGGCGCGGCCCTTGTCCTCGGTCCAGGTGCCGTGCCAGGCGCCGTTCGCCTCGAGGACGCCCGGCAGTTCGGAGCGGACGGCGGCGATGCCCGGGTGGGGTTCGGGGGTCAGGACGGCCTGGCTGGACGCGTCCCAGCGCTCGGCGCCGTAGAGGCCGAGGACGACGAGGTTGGCCGGGGCCGCGCTGTCCGCGAAGCCGCCGTAGCGCACGGCGACTTCGGCCGGGCGGCCGGTGATCACCGCGAAGGAGTGCAGACGGGGGCCCAGCGCGGAGAGGGCCGGGACGGCGCCGGGGTGGGCGCGGGCCTGGTCGGGGTCGGGGACGATGTCGGCGAGGGTTCCGTCGAAGTCGACCCCGAGGACGGCCCGGTCGGGCCGTTCCAGGAGGGCGGCGAGGCCCTGACGCCCGGCGGCGGTGGCGGGTACGGGAAGGGGGTGGCTGCCCATGCGGCGACCCTACCCGGCCCCGCCCACCGGCACCCGTACCGGGACGAAGCCAAAAACCTCAGCGGCGTTCGCGGCGCTCGTCGCGCAGACGGCGCAGCCGGTTGATCGTCACCGGGTCGTGCTCCAGCGCGCGGGGGTCGTCCAGCAGGGCGTTGAGCAGCTGGTAGTAGCGGGTCGGGGTGATGCCGAGCCGCTCCCGTATGGCCCGCTCCTTGGCGCCCGGGCCCGGCCAGCCGTCGCGCTCGACGGCGAGCACGGCCAGGTCCTGTTCGGAGAGTCCTTCGGTGGTCACGAGTTGGACGTCTCCATGGCGTCCGCGGCCCGCTGGATCTCGCCGAGGACGCTCGCGGGGTCACCGCCCTTGGTCACGGTCGAGCCGATCTTCTCCTTGATCATCTGGCTGATGCTCGCCCAGGAGGTCTTGTCGGCCGGGTAGAACTGGGCGCGGTCCATCTGGTCGAGGAAGCGCCACAGCTTCTTGTGCTCCTGCTCGTGGCGCATCGTCGCGGAGACGGCCGTGGTGACCGGCAGCAGGTCGTACTGGTCGGCGAAGTCCAGCACGTTCTTCTCCTGGTAGACGAAGTCGAGGAAGTCCCCGATCTGCTTCCGCCTGCCGTTCGCCTTGAAGGCCATGAGCCAGTCGGCGACGCCCATCGTGGAGGTGGACTTGCCCTTGCGGCCGGGCAGCGGGGCGGTGGCGTATTCGATGTCGTGGCCGGAGGCCTGCTGCATCAGGGTGGGGTGGCCGTTGAGCATGCCGACCTCGCCGCGGGTGAAGGCGTTGAAGACGTCCTGGCGGTTGGTGCGGGCCGGGGAGCGCGGGCCGGTGAGGTCCGCGCCGACCAGCTCGTCCCGCAGCCACTCGAAGGTCTCGATGTTGGCGGTGGAGTCGATGGTGTAGCTGCCGTTGGAGTCGGTGTAGCCGCCTCCGCCGCTGAGCATCCAGATCATGGCCTCGGCCTGCGACTCCTCGGGGCCGAGCGGCAGCCCGTAGGGGATCTTCACCCCGGCCGACTTGAGCGCTTGCGCGGCGTCCTTCAGGTCCGCCCAGCTCTCGGGGGCGGAGGATATGCCCGCCTCGTCGAACAGCTTCTTGTTGTAGAAGAGCAGCCGGGCGCTGGAGACGAAGGGCAGCCCGTACAGCACCCGGCTGACCTCGCCCGCCTGGGCGATGGAGGTGATGAACGAGGCCTGGGTGGGGATGGAGAGCATCTGGTCGGCGCGGTAGAGCTTGCCCGCGGCGGCGTAGTCGGCGTACGCGCCGATCTGCGCGATGTCCGGGCTGTCGCCGCCCTTGACCATGTCGGCGACCTTCTTGTCGACCTCGGTCCAGCTGTAGACCTTGACGTCGACCGTGATGCCGCCGTGCTTGGCCTCGAAGGCACGGGCCAGCTTGTCCCAGTACTTCTGGGAGGTGTTCTCGGCGCTGTCGCCGTAGTCCGCCGCGACCACCTTCAGGACGTTCCCGTCCGATCCGGAGCTGTCGCTTCCGCACGCGGACAGCGCGGGCATCGCCACCGCCGTCGCGGCCCCAGCCGTCGTCAGACTCAAGAACCGTCGCCGCTGCACTGCGTTTTCCCACCCTATGGCTTGATTCTTCCTCCACGGATGCTTCTCGCGAAGGTCGAGCGAGTCTGCCTTGCAAACCTCCACAAGGTCTACACCACGGGCGTATCGCTTCGGTATCGGACCTCTCCTTGCCAGGTCAGACGTATCGCACACCGCCACGTGGGATGTGTCACGTCGTCACAGCTCGCTTACCTGCGACGAAGAACCGCCCGGCGAGTGGACTAGACCTCTCGTGGTGGATCGCGGGAGACTGTCCCCTGTGAGACACGTCATCGCCCTCGATGTGGGCGGCACCGGCATGAAGGCCGCCCTGGTCGGGGCGGACCGGACACTCCTGCACGAGGCCAGGCGGCCCACCGGGCGGGAACAGGGACCCGAGGCCGTGGTCGCCGCCATCCTCGACTTCGCCGCCGAGCTGCGCGCCATCGGCGAGCGGCGGTTCGGCGAACCGGCCGCGGCCGCCGGCATCGGCGTGCCCGGCGTACTGGACCAGGACCGCGGCGTCGCCGTCTTCGCCGCCAACCTCGGCTGGCGCGACGTACCACTGCGCGCACTGCTGTCCGAGCGGCTGGGCGGCGTCCCGGTCGCCCTCGGGCACGACGTCCGGACGGGCGGGCTGGCCGAGGGGCGGCTGGGGGCCGGCCGGAACGCCGCCCGGTTCCTGTTCGTCTCGGTGGGCACCGGGATCGCGGGCGCCATCGGCATCGAGGGCCGTCTCGAACCGGGCGCCCACGGCGACTCCGGCGAGATCGGCCACATCGTCGTACGGCCCGGCGGCACCCCGTGCGGCTGCGGCCAGTCCGGCTGCCTGGAGACACTGGCCTCGGCCGCCGCGGTGGGCCGCGCCTGGGCGGCGGCGGGCGGCGGACCCGGCG